>NZ_JBLKKY010000029.1:0-50867 GCF_059438195.1 Paraconexibacter sp. | reverse complement strand
GGCCCGCCGGCCACGATCCACGCGCGCTGCGAGCGCCGCGCCGCCCCCGTCGCGGGCTCCGGCGCCGCCGTCTCCGCCACGCGTGGCGGCTCCGGCGCCCGCGGCCCCTCCGCCCGTCCTCCCCGAGGAGGAGCTCTACCCGTGAGCGGACCCGCCGCCGGAGGAGGGGAGCGGAGGCGCCGATCCGTCACCCGCCTTCATGCGGATGTCCGCGAGCTGCTCGTCGATCCAGTCGCCCGGGTCGCGTGCGGTGACCGTGCGCTGCAGGCCCTCGAGCCTGCGCGCGCGCTCCTCCGCGGGCATCTTGAGCGCGGTGTAGATCGCGTCGGCGAGCTCCTGGATGTCGAACGGGTTGACGCTGAGCGCGTCCTCGCCGAGCTCCTCGTGGGCGCCGGTGTTCTCGGAGAGGATCGAGACGCCGTTGCGCTCGTTGACGAGCGGGCCCTCCTTCGCGACGAGGTTCATCCCGTCGAACATCGCGTTGACGAGGAGGACGTCGTAGTGCTTGTAGGAGGCGACGGCCTCCTCGAGGTCGTCGCGCAGCTTGAGCTGGATCGGCATCCAGTCGGGCGTGCCGTGCCGGTGGTTGACGACCGCGACGAGCGCCTCGATCCGCTCGAGGTACTCCGCGTACTCGGGCACGTCGGTCCGCGACGGCATGAGCTGCGCGACGAACGTCACCCGCTCGCGGAACTCGGGGTGCTGGTCGAGGAAGAGGTCGAAGGCGCTGAAGCCGCGCAGGACGTTCTTCGAGAGGTCCGCGCGGTCGACGCGGAGGATGAGATGGTCGCGACGACGGCGCAGGAGCTCGCCCTCGCACTCCGCGGTACGCGGCGAGGCCGCGACCGAGCGCGTCGCGCTCGCGTCGATCGGCAGCGGGTACGCGCGCACCCACACCTCGCGCCCGTCGACGTGGACGACGCCGCCCTCGTGGTCGACCTCGAGGTCGAAGAGGTCCTCGCAGCACTGGAGGAAGTTCCGGCGGTAGGAGCGGGTGTGGAAGCCGACGATGTCGTTCGCGAGGATCCCGCGGTAGACGTCCTCGCGGATGCGGTTCGGGAGGACCCGCCAGGCGTCGGACTGGGTCCACGGGATGTGGACGAAATGGTGGAGGAAGACGTCCGGCCGCGCCTCGCGGATGAGCGCCGGCAGGAGGTAGAAGTGGTAGTCGTGGATCATGACGACGGGCTCCTCGCGGCCGTCGATCTCCTCGATCACCGCCTGGGCGAGGTCCTCGTTGACGACGCGGTAGCCCTCGTCGAACGCCGTGATCTCATGCTGGCGGACGTCCGGTGCGTTGCTGAGGTCCCAGAGGTAGTGCTGGATGAACCACAGCATCGGGTTGGCGATGATGTTGTAGAAGCCCTCGTAGGCATCGGGGTCCGAGACGACGAGCCTCACGGCGTACTCGCCGCCGGCCGGTGACCGGACGGTGATCGCCCGCCCGCCCGCCTCCTCGGCGCGCGCGATGTCCCCCGGCCCCATCGCCGAGGCGATCCAGACCGCGTGGCGGTGCGACGCCAGCCCGGTGAGCGCGGTGACGAGCCCACCCGTGCCGCGCGAGACGCTCCCGTCCTCGGCGAAGGTCACCGGGCCGCGGTTGGACACGAGCACGAGCGGGTGGGCTTCCTCGGTCATGCCGACACGGTACCCCGGGCGGGACCGTCGGACTCGCCGTCCGCGTCGGCGTCAGGGAGTGCGGGGGGCGCTGAGCGGCCGCGCCCCGAGCGTGACGACCGCCTCGCGGCGCTCGCCGCCCCGGAAGAGCGTGAGCGTCACCTCGTCGCCCGGGAGCTTGTCGAGGAGGACGGTGCCGAGCTCGGCCTCCTCGTCGATCTCGACGCCGTCGACGGCCGTGATGAGGTCGCCGCCGGGGATGTACGGCCGTGCCTGGAACGTCTGCTCGTCGTCGCCGGCCTTCAGCCCGGCCCGCTCGGCCGGCCCGTCGTCGGTCACCTCCTGCACCCACGCGCCGCGGGCGACGGGCAGGTCGAAGCGCTCGGCGAGCTGCGGGTAGACGGCGGTCGTCGAGACGCCGAGGAACGCGTAGCGCACGCGCCCGCTCGCCCGGAGCTGGCGCACCGACCGCTCGACGGTGTCGACCGGGACGGCGAATCCCACCCCGGAGCTCTCGCCGCTGCGCGTCCGGATCTGCGAGTTGATCCCGAGCACCTCGCCCTTCGCGTCGAGGAGCGGGCCGCCCGAGTTGCCGCTGTTGATCGCGGCGTCCGTCTGGATCGCGCCGGCGGTCTGGAAGCCGGTGAGCGACGCGATCGAGCGGTTCAGCGCGCTGACGACGCCGATGCTCAGCGACTGCTCCTCGCCGAACGGCGACCCGATCGCCGCGACGGGCTCGCCGACGGCGACGTCCTCGGCCGATCCGAGCGGGAGCGGGCGCAGGGTGAGTCCCGCGGGGTCGACGCGGAGGAGCGCGACGTCGCTGAACGGGTCGAAGCCGACGATCTCGGCGGGCACCTGGTTGTCGTCCTGGAAGCGGACGTAGACCTCCTTCGCCTCGCGGATGTCCTCGCCCTCGCCGCTCGTCACGACGTGGGCGTTCGTGACGATCTCGCCGCTGTCGCCGAGCACGAACCCTGATCCGAGGCCGCTCCGCCCGCCGCCGTCCTCGCGGTCCGACGTCCGCAGGCCGGTCGAGATGACCGTGACGACGCCGGGGGCCTCGCGCTCGTAGATCCGCGCGGGGTCGAAGCGGACGACGCCGTCGCTCGTGGCGCTCGTCGCCGATTCGAGCAGCTCGACGCGCGTCGTCGTCCGCTCGACGGTCGCGGTGTCGGGGCCGTCGTCCTTGCCGCAGCCGACGAGGAGCGCGACCGCGACGAGCGCGAACGGGACGACGCCGCGCCTCACGCGGGCAGCTCCAGGGTGAACGTCGTGCGGCCGGGCCGCGACTCGACCGTGAGCTCTCCGGCCATGCGCTCCGCGAGCTCGTGGGCGATCGCGAGTCCGAGGCCGGACCCCCGGGCGTCGTCGGAGGTGACGAACGGCTCGAAGACGTGGGGAAGCATGGTGCGGTGGATTCCCGGCCCGTGGTCGACGACGCCGACGCGCACGCTGTCGTCGTGCCGGGAGGCGCTCACGGTGACGTCCGTTCCCTTCGGCGTGTGCGTGAGCGCGTTGTCGATGAGGATACGGAGGACCTGCCCGACGCGTTCAGGGTCGCACGTCGCCTCCACGGGCGTGCGCGGCCTGCGCAGCTCGAGCGTCGCGTCCCGGGCGCGCAGCGCCGGGGTGAACTCGTTCGCGATGACCTCCGCTAGGACGCCGAGGTCGGTGCGCTCCTCCCGCAGCTCGAGGGACCCGGCCTCGAGGCGCGAGAGGTCGAGCAGGTCGGTCGCGAGCTTCCCGAGCCGGTCGACCTGCTGCGCGATCTCGCCGAGGAAGGCATCGCGGGTCTCGGGGTCGAGGTCCTCGTCGCGCAGCAGCTCGACGAAGCCGCCGAGCGAGAAGAGCGGCGTGCGGAGCTCGTGCGACGCCGTCGCGATGAAGCGCTTGCGGGCGGTGTCGAGCTCGGCGAGCTGATGGCGCATCGCCTCGAGCGTCTCGCCGAGCCGGCCGAGCTCGTCGGACTGGTCGACGGGGAAGCGCGCGTCGAGCTCGCCGCCCGCGACCCGCTCGGCGACCGCCTCGAGGCGCCGGACGCGTCGCGACAGGCGCTCGGCGGTGACGGCGCCGGCGAGGACCGCGAGCAGGAACGCGACGAGCCCGGCGGCCAGGACGCGGTTGCGCACGACGTCGACCTGTCCCTCGACGTCGGAGAGCGGCGTCGTGAGGACGACGACGGACCCGACCGCGCGCCGTCCCTCCCCGTCGATGAAGAAGAGCGGCACGGCGGCCTGCCCGACCCGGCCGTCCGCGCCGGTCGCCGTGTCGGTCACCGTCGCGCCCGACTCCGCGGCGGCATCGGCGATCGCGAACGGGACGTCGTCGATCTCCGTCCTCTCCGTCGAGTCCGAGCGCGGGAACGTCTGGATCCCGAACGTCCCCCGGCTCACGCCGAGCAGCGTGATGCGGACGCCGGCCGCGTCGGCCGCCGAGCGGACCGTGCGGTCGAGCGCGTCGACGTCCTCGTTCGTCGTGATCGCGCGCTCGATCGGCGTCGCGTAGCGCTCCGCCGTCCGGGCGAGCGCGTCGAGGCGCTCGTCGGTGAGGCTCGCCTCGAGCCCCGGGATCACGGCGAGGGCGACGACGGCGACCGCGCCGAGGACGATCGCGCCGAAGACCGCGGCGAGGCGCGTCCGGATCGATCTCACGACATGGGACCGCCGCCGGGCGCCTCGTCGACCTCCCGGAAGCGATAGCCGACCCCGCGCACGGTGAAGATGTACTCGGGCTCGCGCGGATCGCGCTCGAGCTTCTCGCGGAGATGGCGGATGTGGACGTCGATCGACCGCGGGTCGCGGTAGGCGCTGTCGCCCCAGACGCGCGTGAGGAGCATGTCGCGCGTGAACACGCGGCCGCGGCTCGAGGCGAGCGCCGCGAGGATCTCGAACTCCACGTACGTCGTCCGGACCTCGTCGCCCCGCAGCGTCACGCGCCGGCGCGCGGGATCGATGACGAGCTCGTGGACGGAGATCGGCGCGTCCGCGTCGCGCTCCTCCTCGGCGTGCGCCTGGCTCATGCCGGCGCGCCGCAGCGCGGCCCGCACCCGTGAGCGGAACTCGCGCAGCGAGAAGGGCTTGGTGATGTAGTCGTCGGCCCCGAGCTCGAGCCCGAGGACCTTGTCGAACTCCTCCGACTTCGCGGTGAGCATGATGATCGGGACCGCGCTGCGGGCACGGAGGCGCCGGCACACCTCGAGGCCGTCGAGGCGGGGCATCATCACGTCGAGGACGACGAGGTCGAAGTCCTGCTCGCCGAAGCGGTCGAGCGCCTCGCGCCCGTCGGTCGCCGAGACGACCTCGTAGCCGTCCTTCCGCAGCGGATAGGCGAGGAGCGTCTGGATCGACGCCTCGTCGTCGGCGAGCAGGATGCGCGGCGCGCGTTCGGCCATCGACGTCCATCGTAGGACCCCGCGATCGCCGGCCGCCGGGGCCGGCGGCCCGCGGCTCCGCCGGATCGAGGATAGTGGGGCTCCGTGCTCGACCTCCGCATCGCACGACTCGCGGTCGTCCCGTTCCTGCTCGCCGTCCTCGTGGTCGCGTTCTCGCTCGAGGACCGCCCGCGCCCGATCGGCACGACGATCGCCGCGGACGCCTTCGACGGCGACCGCGCCGAGCTCCTCCTCGAGCAGCTCGCGGTCGCCCATCCCCGCCGCATCCCCGGCGGGGAGGACGACGAGGCGCTCGCCGAGCGGGTCGCGAGCGAGCTGACCGACATCGGGTCCGCCGACCCGCGCGTCGAGACCGACCGGGTGCGGACGATCGAGGGGACCGTCGACGTGACGACCGTCACGGCGAAGCGCGTCGGCTCGCCCGACCCGGGGATCGTCGTCCTCGCGCACCGCGACGCCGCCGAGCCGGGCTCCAAGGCCGAGCTGTCCGGCACCGCGGTCCTGCTCGAGCTCGCGCGGATCGCGATCGACGGGCGCTTCCGACGCACCGTCACGTTCGTCTCGACGAGCGGCGGGAGCGGAGGGTCCGCGGGCGCCCGCATCGCCGCCGAGCTCGTCGACCGTCCGGTGCAGGGCGTGATCGTCCTCGGCGACGTCGCCGGGACGGAGGCCGAGCGGCCGTTCGTCGTCCCGTTCTCGAACGACGCCAGGCAGGCGCCGGTGCAGCTGCGGCGGACCGTCGAGGAGGCGGTCCGCGAGGAGCTCGGCACGAACCCGGGCGGGACGCGCGCCCCGGCCCAGTGGGCGCGGCTCGCGATCCCCTTCACCACGGGTGAGCAGGGCGTCCTCCTCGACGAGGGGGTCCCGGCCGTCCTGCTCTCGGTGAGCGGGGAGAAGCGCCCCGAGCCGGACACGCCGGTCGACGCCGAGCGGCTCGAGGGCTTCGGTCGCGCGGCCCTGCGCGCGATCACCGCGCTCGACAACGGGCCCACGATCGACGAGGAGCCCCGGGCCGTCGTCGTGACGAACCGCAAGCTCCTCCCGGCATGGGCGGTCCGGCTGCTCGGCGCCGCGCTCCTGCTCCCGGTCCTCCTCCTCGTCGTCGACGGCCTCGCGCGCGCGGGCCGCCATCGCGAGCCCGTCGCGCGGTGGCTCACGTGGGTCCTCGCGACCGCGGCGCCCTTCGCCCTCGTCGCCGCCGTCGCGGTCCTCGTGCGCCTCACGGGCCTGCTGCCCGCCGCGCCGGAGGCGCCGAGCCCGCCGGGGGCGATCGGAGTCGACGAGTCGGCCCCCATCGCGCTCGGGGTCCTCGGCCTCGCCTTCGTCCTCGGCTGGGTGGGCCTGCGGCGGGCGCTCCTCCACCTCGGGCGCGTGCGCGTCCGCCCCGCGGCCGAGGGCGCGGGGGTCGCCCTGCTGCTCGTGTCGGTGACCGCGGTCGGGGCCGTGTGGCTCCTCAACCCGCACGCGGCGATGCTCCTCATGCCGGGACTCCTCCTCGCGGTCGGCGTCGTCGCCGGGGCGGAGATCCTCCCCCGGTGGAGCGGTCTCGTCGCCGTCCTCATCGGGCTCGTCCTCCCGCTCCTCGCGGCATCGGTCGTCGCCTCGGCGGTCGGCTACGGGCTCGGCGACGCCGCGTGGGCGGCGGTCCTCGCCGTCGCCGGCGGGCACGTCGGGCCGCTGTGGTGGCTCCTCCTCTCGGTCCTCGCGGGGTGCGCGGTCGCGACGGTCCTCCTCGCCTTCGCGCGCCGGAAGGACGCGAAGGACCGCGAGCCGGACGTCACCGTGCGGGGCCCGGTGACCTACGCGGGACCGGGAGCACTCGGCGGCGTCGACTCGGCCCTGCGACAGCGATGAGGCGCCCGGAGGGCGACACGCCGCTGCGGCGGCGTCTCCGCGCGCTCGGCACGGTCCTCGTCGTCGCGGGGGCGCTCGTCCTCCTCGACGCGATCCTCACGCTCACCTGGCAGGAGCCCATCACCGCCTTCCTCCAGGGCCGTGCGCAGGCCGGGCTCAGCGACGACCTCGGCGAGCTGCGACGCGCGGGCCCGACGACCGTCGAGGAGCGCGACCTCGCCCGTCTGCGCGAGCCCGAGTCCCGCGTCGCCTACCTCGCGCGTTCGCTCCGCCAGCGCACCGATGCCGGCGACGCGGTCGGGCGCATCCGCGCGGACGACATCGACCTCGACGAGGTGGTCGTGGCCGGGACGGAGGGCGGCGACCTGCGCAAGGGGCCCGGCGTGTACGACTCGACGGCGTTCCCGGGGGCGTCGGGAACGACGGGGATCGCGGGGCACCGCACGACGTTCGGGGCGCCGTTCCGGCGGATCGACGAGCTCGAGGAGGGCGACGAGATCGAGGTGGAGATGCCGTACGCGACGCTCGTGTACCGCGTGGCGAGGACGCGGATCGTCGAGCCGGGCGACGTCTCCGTGCTCGAGGACACCGGACGCGACCAGCTCGTCCTCACCGCGTGCCATCCGCTCTTCAGCGCCGAGCAGCGGATCATCGTCTTCGCCCCTCTTGTCGACGCCCGCGCGCGCGGTCCTGCCGCCTGACCACTTCTGGGTGTGGCCGTCGGGCATCTGTCTAGCCCCCTCAAGCGCGATGCGCGTCGCGGCCGATGCTCCTCCCGGATGGCGCCGCATCGCCACCGGGACGCGACGGCGCCGCCGTCGGCCTGGGCGATGACATCCGGCGCTGCCGATGAGACCGTGAGCCGACCGAAGGACCGACACGTGCACATCGCGGAGCTGCAGCAGCGGATCGCCCGCCGCGACTACATCGTCGACCCCAAGGCGGTCGCGGAGGCCCTGCTCCGGCGCGCCGACCCGTGCTGCGACCTCCTCGTCGCCGAGTCGGTCAGCCGATCCGATGGCGGAAGCCCTCGAGCGCCCGGGGCCGGCCGTCGGCCCCGAGGAGCCTGAGAGCCGGGCCGTCCGCGCCCGCCTCGACGACCCGCCCGATCCAGGTCACCCCCTCGATGCCGCCGACGAGCTCGGGCGGGCACGAGACGAGCAGCTCGTAGTCCTCGCCGGCGGCCGCCGCGAGCTCCTCGGGCGCTCGGCCGAGCGCCCGCGCGACATCCGCGACGCCCGGCGCGAGTGGAAGCGCGGTGAGGTCGACCTCGACGGTGACGCCGCTCGCGCGGGCGAGGTGCCCGGCGTCGCTCGCCACTCCGTCGGACAGATCGACGAGCGCGGTCGCCCCGGCGGCGCGCAGCGTGCGCCCCGCGAGGAGGCGCGGCTCGGGACGCACGTGCGCGCGGAGGAGGTCGCGCGCCGTGCCCTCGGCGATCCCGGCGTCCGCCGCCGTCACGTCACCGAGGAGGAGAGCGAGCCCGGCGCCGGCGCCGCCGAGGGGGCCGGTGACCCCGACGAGGTCTCCCGGCCGCGCCCCGTCGCGCCCGAGGACATCGGCCTCGTCGTCCGCCCAGCCGACGACGGTCACGCCGATCATGAGCGCCGGCGAGCGGCTGAGGTCGCCGCCGGCGATCGTCGTCCCGGTCCGGGCGGCGAGCTCCTCCATCCCCGTCATGAGCGCGACGACGTCGTCGGCGCCGACGTGCGGCGGGATCGCGAGGGCGACGTACGCCTCCCCCGCGTCGGCGGCCATCGCGGCGATGTCGGAGAGGGCGCGCGCGAGGGCGCGGTGGCCGACGTCCGCGGGGGAGACCCCGGGGTGGTCGAGGCGGAAGTGGACGTCCTCGACCATCTGGTCGACGCTCACGACCTGGACGGGCCGTGCGCGGACGACGGCGGCGTCGTCGCCGATCCAGCGGGCGGTCCGGTCGCCACGGGGGGCGAGGACCCGGGTGATCGCGGCGAGGAGCTCGAGCTCGCCCACGCCGCGGTCAGCGGTGGCGGTAGACGATCCGCGCGCGGGTGAGGTCGTACGGGCTGAGCTCCACCCGGACGCGGTCGCCCGGGAGGATGCGGATGCGGAACCGGCGCATCTTGCCGGCGACGTGCCCGAGCACCTCGTGACCGTTGTCGAGCTTCACGCGGAACATCGCGTTGGGGAGCGCCTCGACGACCTCGCCCTCGAACTCGACCTTCTCTTCCTTTGCCATCGCCGGGGACGGTAGCACCGCGGGGCCGTCGGGCCCTCTGCGACCGCTCAGCCGGTCGCCGCGGGACCGCCTGCCGGCGGCGCCGGACCGCCGGCAGGCGGCGCGGGCGCGGCGGCGGGCGGGGGCTCCGGGGCCGGCGCGGGCTCGGGAGCGGGTGCGGGCGCGGCCTGACCGCCGTCACCGGTGCCCTCGCCGGCGGCTTCGTCCGGGCCGGCCGTCGCGGGGGGCGGGGGCTGCTCGTAGGTGTAGAAGTCGGTCGACTTGTCGGCGGGAGCGCCCGGCGCGCCGTTCTTCGCGTACTTGCCGAAGAAGGGCTGCGGCTCGAAGGGCTCCTTCGGCTTCGGCCAGTCGCCGCACTCGTCGCGGTCGACGGCCTTCTCCATGAAGTCCTTCCAGATGAGCGCCGGGGCCTTGCCGCCGTACATGACGCCGTAGCCCGGCACGCTCTCCATCGGGATGCCCTTCTTCGGGTAGCCGACCCAGACCATCGTCGTGAGGTCCTTCGTCATGCCGCCGAACCAGGCGTCCTTGAACGCCGTGGTCGTGCCGGTCTTGCCGGCCGCCGGGCAGAAGCCGAGTTGGGCGGAGGTGCCCGTGCCCCCCTGGACGTTCGCCTTCATCGCCCGGATCGCCTCGAGCGTCTCGCCGTCCGTGAAGACCTTCTCGCTCTTCGTCTTCGACAGCGCGGTGTCCTCCCGGCCGTCGGGGAAGACGACCTTGCGGATCGCGATCGGCTTCTTCCGGGTGCCGCCGTTGTTGACGGTGTTGTAGGCGCGCGCCATCTCGAGCGGGCTCACGCCGCGGGTGAGACCGCCGAGCGCCTCGGCCGGGTAGGCGTCGAGCTTGCTCGAGATGCCCATGTCGTAGGCGGTCTCGCGGACCGCCTCCGGGCTCACGTCGAGGGCGAGCTGCTGGAAGACCGTGTTGTCCGACGCGACGGTCGCCTGGAAGAGCGTCCGCCGGCCGCCGTAGGCGCCGCCGTCGGAGTTCGAGACCTCGATCTTCGCCCCGGTCTCGGCGTCGGTGAAGTTGAGCTTCTTCGAGTCGTAGGTGACCTTGTTGATGTCGACGCCGCGGCGGATCGCGGCCATGAGCACCATGATCTTGAAGGTCGACCCTGGCTGGCGCTTGCCCTGCGACGCGACGTCGAACTTCGAGTCGCCGTAGCTCAGCGAGGAGGCCATCGCGCGGATGTACCCGGAGTCTGGCTCGATCGAGACGAGCGCGGAGGACGGCGAGCCCGGAGCGCTGAGGCGGTTGCGGATCGCGGCGCGCGCCTGCTGCTGGGCCTTGAGGTCGATCGTCGTGTAGACCTTGAGCCCGCCGCGGCGCACGGTCTCGCGCCCGTACTGGCGGGTGAGCTCACGTCGCACGTAGTCGAAGAAGTAGCTCTCGCGACGCTTGCTGAAGAAGTCCGACCGCTCGACCCCGAGGTCCTTCGCCTTCGCCTCGGCGGCCCGTTCGGCCGAGATCGCCCCGGTCTCGACCATGGAGTTGAGGACGTCGTCGCGGCGGCGCTTCGCGCCCTCGGGGTTGAGGAAGGGGCTGTACTGCGACGGCGCCTGCGGAAGGCCGGCGAGGAGCGCGGCCTCGTGCAGCGCGAGGTCCTTCGCGCGCTTCCCGAAGTAGAGGCGCGACGCGGCCTGGACGCCGTAGGCGCTCTGGCCGCCGACGGTGCCGTACGGGACCGTGTTGATGTACTTCACGAGGATCCACTTCTTGCCCTTCGGGCCGTTGTGGACGTTCTCGAGCTCCTCGGCGAGCTTGGCCTCGCGGATCTTCCGCTTGAAGTCCTGGCTGCGGTCCTCGGTGTAGAGGTTGCGGATGAGCTGCATCGTGAGCGTGGAGCCGCCCTCGACGGTGTCGCCGCTCTGCAGGTTCTTGACGCCCGCGCGGATGACGCCCTCGAAGTCGACGCCCTCGTGCTCGTAGAACCGGCGGTCCTCGATCGCGACGGTCGCGTCCATCATCGTCTGCGGGATCTCCGACGAGTGGATCGGGAGCCGCAGCACCTCGGACTGGATGAAGCCGAGACGGGTGCCGTCCTTCGCGTAGACGACGGAGCTCTGGCCCACGTCGACGGGCTTGAGCTCGCTGAGGTTCGGCCCCGACTTCGCGACCCCGATGACGTATCCGACCGCGGAGATCGCGGCGATCGCGAGGACCGCCGACGAGATGCCGACCGTCAGGAAGATGATGCGCCCTGGCCCACCACTGTTGCGGCGGCGGCGCCTCTGTCGCTCACGGCGGGACATGGCGAACTGACCATGGTAGCGACCGCGCCCCCTCGGCCCGCCGCCTGCACCGACGCTGGCGCGGACGGCCTCGCGCCGCCTGCGGGAGGATGGAGGGGATGACGTCCCGCGGAGCCCCGGTGCGCGGCGGTCTCGCGCCACGCCTCGAGGCGCGGCTCCGGATCTCCGCGCCCGCTTGGGAGCGCAGCCTGCGCGAGGCCGCCTTCGCCTTCCTCCTCTCGCGGCTGCTCGTCGTCGTCCCCGGGGCGCTCGCGGCCGGCTTCCTCGGCCTCTCGGGCAGGGCGCCGGAGTTCGACCCCGCAGGCGTGACGTCGGCCGACGGGGCCTTCGGCGACGCGCTCCTCGCCCCCTTCGCCCGGTGGGACAGCGTGTGGTTCCTCGCGATCGCCGACGGCGGGTACGGCGAGGACCCGGCGCGTCCGGCGTTCTTCCCGCTCTACCCGCTCCTCGCCCGCGTCGTCGGGGCGCCCGCCGGGTCGTCGCTCGCCGGCGGGATCGTCGTCTCCGCCCTCGCGTTCTGGGTCGCGCTCGTCGTGCTCCACCGTCTCGCCGAGCGGGAGCTCGGATCGGCGAGCGCGGCGCGCTGGACGGTCCTCGCCTGCGCCCTCTTCCCGGCGGCGCTCTTCCACGGCGCCGTCTACAGCGAGGGCCTCTTCCTCGCGCTCTCGGTCGGGGCGGTCTACGCCGCGCGGACCAGCTCCTGGGCGTGGGCCGGCGTCCTCGGGGCGCTGGCGGCCACGACGCGGAGCGCGGGGATCGTGCTCGTCGTGCCGCTCCTGCTCCTCCACCTCGAGGAGCGGCGCGCCGCGACCGGCTCGCGACGGCCGAGCGCCGAGGCGGCGTGGATCGGGCTCGTCCCCGCCGGCCTCCTCGCCGTCGTCGCCTTCTTCGGGCTCTCCCGCGGCGACCCACGGGCACCGTTCGACGCCCAGGAGGTGTGGATGCGCGAGCTCACGGTGCCCTTCTCGGGGGTGTGGGACGGGGCCGTCGCCGCCGTCGAGGGGGCGCGGCAGCTCCTCTCCGGGGCGCGCGAGCCGGTGTTCTTCACCGCGGCGGGCGGCGATCCTTTCGTCGTCGCGCAGGACAACCTCATCCTGTTCGCGTTCCTCGCGCTCGCGCTCGTCGCCGTCGCCGGGACCCTGCGCCGGCTGCCGCTGCCGTACGGTGCCTACCTCGTCGCGGCCCTCGCGCTCCCGCTCTCGGCGCCCGTCGCCGCACAGCCCCTCATGTCCCTCCCGCGCTTCCTCGCCGTCCTCTTCCCGGCCTTCCTGTGGGCCGGGCTCGCGCTCGACCGGGTCGCGCCGCGCCGCGCCGCGGTCGTCATCGGGGTCAGCGCCGTCCTCCTCGCGGTCCTCGCCGCGCGCTTCGCGACCTGGCACTGGGTGGCGTGACCGCGCGCCGCTACGACTGCGTGCTCCTCGATGCGCTCGGCACGCTGCTCGACCTGGAGCCGCCGTGGCCCCACCTCGTCGAGGCGCTCTCGCGGCGCGGCGCCGACGTGGGGATCGACGACGCCCGCCGGGCGATGGTCGCGGAGATGACCTACTACAAGGCGAACTGCGACACGGCGGGCGACCGGCCGTCGCTCGACGCCCTGCGGGAGCGCTGCGCGGCGATCGTCGCCGACGAGCTGGGCGAGGCGGTCGCCGGCGTCGCGCGCGCCGACGTGCTCGACGCGATGCTCGAGTCGCTGCGCTTCCCGCCCTTCCCCGAGGTGCGCGAGGTCCTCGCCACGCTCCGAGACGGCGGGGCGCGACTCGTCATCGTGAGCAACTGGGACGTCTCGCTCCACGACGTCCTCGCCGAGACCGGTCTCGCCGACCTCGTCGACGGCGCCCTCACGAGCGCGGAGACGGGACTCGCGAAGCCCGCTCCGGGCCTCCTCGAGCGCGGCCTGGCGCTCGCGGGCGGGGTGGAGCCCTCGCGGGCGCTCATGGTCGGCGACACCGAGCCCGACGCGGAGGCGGCGCGCGCCGCCGGGGTCGACGCGGTCCTCGTCGCGCGGCACGGGCCCGTGCCCGTCGGGGCGCGGCGCACGGAGGCTCTGAGGCGCGCGAGATACGTCGACGACCTCCGGGCGGTTCCTGCGCTCGTCTACCCTTCCTCGGACGCATGACGGACGGCGGCGATTCCACCCACGTCTCGGTGCCGCCGCCGTCCTGGGGCGGGTCGGCGCCGCCGCCCGAGAACCCGGAGCTGCCGCTCGGCGTGCGCCCCGGCGAGCAGCGGCCGCGCTGGAAGCCGTGGACGGCGTGGGTCGCGTTCATCGCCGGCTTCGTCCTCGCGACGGTGGGCTTCCTCGTCCTCAGCGTCGTCGGCGCGGCCTTCGGGGCCGACGTCGACGATCCGCCGCCGTCGGTGACGATCCTCGCGACGATGTTCCAGAACCTCGCGCTCATCGGTGCGGCGCTCTTCTTCGCCCGCATGGTCGCGCGTCCGCGCCCGTGGCAGTTCGGCCTCCGCGCGGTGCGGTGGAAGCCGGCGATCGGCTGGACGCTCGTCGCCTGGCTCGGCTTCATCGTCTTCAGCGCGATCTGGGCAGCCGCGATCGGACTCGAGGACGAGGAGGACACGCTCCCCGACGATCTCGGCATCGACGAGTCCACCGTCGCCCTCATCGCGGTCGCGTTCCTCGTCACCGTCGTCGCGCCCGTCGGCGAGGAGCTCTTCTTCCGCGGCTTCTTCTTCCGCGCGCTCGCCAACTGGCGCGGCATCTGGCCGGCGGCGATCATCAACGGGATCGTCTTCGGCGCGATCCACGCCGGCGGCTCCCCGGCGGCCTTCCTCGTGCCGCTCGGCATCCTCGGCGTCGTCCTCTGCCTCCTCTACTGGAAGACGCAGTCGCTCTACCCGCCGATCGTGCTCCACTGCCTCAACAACTGCCTCGCCCTCGGCGTCACCCAGGACTGGACGTGGCAGATCCCGCTCCTCATGGCCGGCGCCCTCTCCGTCGTCGCGCTCTTCGCCCTGGGAACGCGGCGGGTCTTCGGTCCCGCTCCGGCGCGACCGCTCCCGGTGTAGGACCGCCGCTGCGCCCCCGGCGAGGCGCCGTCGCCCGCTCCCCTGCGCCGACCTCGGGCTCCACGTGACCCGCGAGCGTTGCCGCCGTTAGCATCGCGTCCATGAACCGCCGTCTCGTCGCCGCAGCAGCCGCCTCCGTCACGGGGGTGCTCGCGCTCCCGGCCGCCGCCGTGGGACAAGGGCCCGCGCCCGCGCCCGCTCCCGCGCCCACCGGGCCCGTGAAGGCCGAGCTCACGATCACCCCTGAGAAGGTCAACGGCGACGAGCGCGCCGTCCTCGCCGGGGAGCAGTGGCGGGTGCGCGGCGAGATGGACCGCTTCGTGAGCGGGCAGGAGGTCGTCGTGCGCTTCTACCGCGACGGGAAGAAGATCCTCGCCAAGGGCGTCACCGTCCAGCCGGGGAAGGACGGGACCGGCCAGTTCAAGGTCTCGTTCAAGACGGGGAAGGACGGGCGCATCACGATCGGCGCGAGCCACCGGGCGACGCCGCAGCTCGACACCGCGGTGGCCGAGGAGCGCACCGTCGACGTCCTGCCGCGCCAGGTGAAGCGCGGGTCGAAGGGCGACTCGGTGCGGATGCTCCAGAGCAGACTCGACCGCCTCGGCTTCGTCGTCGGCAAGCGCGGCGTCTTCGACGCGCGCACGGCGCGCGCCGTCCTCGCCTACCGCAAGAGCACCGGCCTGAGGCGCACGAGCGAGGCGAGCTCGGCGGTCATGCGTCGTCTCGCCCGCGGCTCCGGGCGCTTCAAGGTGCGCCACAAGTCGCACGGCCGTCACATCGAGGCGGACCTCTCGAAGCAGATCATCGCCCTCATCGGCGAGGACGGCGATGTCGAGCGCATCTACCCGACGAGCTCGGGCGCGCCCGCCACGCCGACGATCCGCGGCTCCTTCCGCGTCTACCGCCGCGACATCGGCAGGCTGGCGAGCGGCATGGTCCACAGCGCCTTCTTCAAGGGCGGCTACGCGATCCACGGCTACAAGAGCGTCCCCACGTACCCGGCGAGCCACGGGTGCCTGCGGGTGCCGATCCCCGATGCCCTCTCGATCCGCAACTGGACGCGGATGGGGACGATCGTCGACGTCTACGCCTGATCCGGGCGCGGCCGCAGCGGCGCGCCGCGGCCGCGGCCGAAGCGCGCGAGGGACCCGAGCCCGAATCCGTAGACGAGGATGGCGAGCAGCGCCGGCACGGCGCGGCGGACCCAGCTGGAGCCGCTCGAATCGACGATCGCCGCGAACGGGGCGAGCGCGACGTCGTTGACGTCGTCGACGAGCTCGCGCAGCGTGCTGTTCGACTTCTCGCGGGCGCGCTCGTCGCCGCTCGACGGGGCGACCTCCTGGCCGGCCTCACGGCCGCGGATCTCGGCTGTCGTCGCGTCCCTCGCCGCGCGGGTCTCGTCGATGGCGAACATCGCGAAGCCCACGAGGGCGCAGGTCGTGAGGAGCACGGACAGCAGACGAAGGGGAGTCTCGATCACCGGTCGGGATAGCGTAGGCGCCATGACGAGGTCAGACGCACGCACTCGACTGATGTCCGAGCTCCGCGCGCACGCGCTCGTCCTCGGCGAGGTCGTCCTCTCGAGTGGCGCGACGGCGCAGTACTACGTCGACGCGAAGCGCGCGACGCTCCGCCCCGCGGGCTTCAAGGCGATGGGGGAGCTCGTCGCGTCGTACGCGGAGGAGTGGGGCGCGACGGCCGTCGGCGGGCTCACGATGGGTGCCGACCCCGTCGCGTGCTCGGCCCTCGCGGCCGGGGCCGACGTGAAGGCGTTCTTCGTCCGCAAGGAGTCGAAGGCCTACGGCCTCCAGCGTCGCGTCGAGGGCCCGATGCTCGACGACGCCGATCGCTGCCTCGTCGTCGAGGACGTGGTGACGAGCGGAGGCTCGACCGTCCAGGCGATCGAGGCCCTCCGTGACGACGGACGCTCGATCGTCGGCGTCGTGAGCGTCCTCGACCGCCTCGCGGGCGGGTCCGAGGCGATCCAGGCGGCGATCGGCGAGGCGCCGTACGTGCCGCTCACGACGATCGACGACATCTACCCCGAGCGCCCGGACCGCGGGTAGCTGCGACGGCGCTCGCCCCGCGCGCTACCGTCGGCCGCATGCGCAGGCTCCTCCCGACGCTCGTCCTCGGAGGGATCCTCTCGTCGGGGGTCGCGACCGCGGAGGCCGCGAACCCTCCCGCGACGCTCGCGGCGCGCGAGACGCGCACCCTGGTGCGCGACGCCGTCGAGGAGGTGTTCGGCGAGCGGCCACGGGGCGTCGACTGCGCGAGGAGGTCGAGGCTGCGCCTCGCGTGCCGGACCGCCACGCGCATCGGCCGGTTCGAGCGCGTCCGGGCGAGCGTGACCGTGAGGAGGACGGGCACCCGGCTCAGCCCGATCGACCGCTACGAGCTGCGGGCGACGCGGATCCGCGAGCTCACGGGCGCGCGGCGCACGCAGCGCGCCGACGGGCGCTTCGTCGTCGCGTCGCGGCGGGCGCCGGCGGGGAAGACGCTGCGGCTCCTCGGCGATCGCGGCGTCGACATCGAGGTGACCGCCGGGCCTCCCGTCGATCCCTACGTCTCGCCCGACCCTCTCGAGCTCCCGCAGGCCGGCACGCGCTTCGTCGCGATCCCGCTCAACGTCCGCAACGTCGGCCGCGACGCGTACCGCGCGCCGTTCGGGCCCGACGTCGGCCTCCTGCTCTCGGACGGGTCGCGCGGCGACTCGCGGCACCTCGGCGAGGGCTGCCCCTCCGCGGTCGACCTCGCGCCCGGCGACCTGCGCCGCGGCGTCTGCCGCACCTTCCAGATCCCGTTCGGCCTCTCCGTCGAGCGCATCGACCTGGACGCGGGACGCGAGACGGGGCGCTGGACGGTCGACGGCGACTGAGCCGAGCGCGTCGGTCGCCGCGCGCCGGGATGGACTCGGGAGTGGCCTCCGGGCGCCGCATCTGGCAGGCTCGCCCGTCGAGATGGCCGACCGCGCGCTCTCCCTGCTCACCGGCGTCCGCTCGTCGCTCGCGTGCGTGAGGGTCATGAGCGACCCGGAGCAGGTCCTCGCCGAGGCGGGGCGGCTCACCGTCGAGCGCTGCGGCCTCGACCGCTGCATCGCGTTCGCGGTGCGCGAGGACGAGCTCGTCGCCCACAGCGTCTGCTTCGGGACGGAGGAGGCCTGGGCCGCCCGCACGCTGCGCATCGGCCAGGGGCCGGAGGGGCGGCAGCGGCTGCGCCGCGACCTCGTCGAGACCGAGTCGGTGCGCCGGCGGATGGCCGCGCTCGTCGCCGACGCGCAGAACGACCCCCACACCCCGCGGGCGCTCGTCGAGGAGACGATGACCCGCAGCTACGTCGCCGCCCCGATCGTCTGCGAGGACAGGGTCGTCGGCTTCCTCCACGCGGACCGCTTCTTCACCGGGCGCGACGTCGACGAGGTCGATCGCGAGGCGCTCGCGTCGTTCGCCGCGGGGGTCGGCGTCGTCCTCGAGCGGCTCCTCCTCCACCGGCACCTCGAGAGGCAGCGGCGACGGCTGCACGAGCTCGGCGCGACCGTCACCCGGCTCGCCGACGACGTCACCCTCGTCGACGTGAGCCTCGCGGAGGCGCCCGAGCCGGAGGCCTCCCCGGTGTCGGACCTGCGCGCCGACCGCGCGGTGCGGGCGCGCCTCAGCGCCCGCGAGCGGGAGGTCCTCGATCTCCTCGTCGCCGGCGCGACGAACGCCGAGATCTCCCGGCGCCTCTACATCAGCGAGGGGACGACGAAGGCGCACGTCCGGCACATCCTCCGCAAGCTCGGGGCCGCGAACCGCGTCGAGGCGGTCGCGAAGTTCCTGCGCGGCGGTTGACACCCTGACAATCGACCGGTCGGCCGACGGCAACGGACCGACCGGACGATGGCGGCCGCGCGCGGCGCGGCGTACG
The DNA here is from genome assembly GCF_059438195.1 of Paraconexibacter sp. Lineage (NCBI taxonomy): Bacteria > Bacillati > Actinomycetota > Thermoleophilia > Solirubrobacterales > Paraconexibacteraceae > Paraconexibacter > Paraconexibacter sp. The sequence goes on along the minus strand of NZ_JBLKKY010000029.1, from coordinate 32,605 downwards.
GTCGATGGCGTCCGGAGCGTTCGCCGGACGGCAGGACGACTCGTCGCCGAGGGGAAGCACGGCCCCGCCGGGCCCCCGCCCGGGGCGACGAGCGCCTGCCCCATGTCCGAGGGAGAGAGATGAACGAGCACCACGAATGCGCTCGGCGGCTCGCCGAGTGGATCTCGAGCGCGTCCGAGGACGCCTCGCTGTCGTCGCGGCTGGCCCGTGCCGGGGTCGTCGTCCACGTCCACTTCGCGGAGGGCGTGGGCGCGACGCTCGCGCTGCACCGCGACCCGGTCCGCGCAGAGCCGACGCTCGAGGGGACGCCCGACGTCGAGCTCTGGGTGACGCCCGAGCTGATGATGCGGATGGTCCGGCGGGAGAAGCACCTGGCGATGCTCATCACGGCCGGCGAGATTCCCTACCGTGGACCCGTCCGGCAGTTCCTGCGGGTCGTCCCGCTCCTGCGCTCGCTCGACCACTCGGTGTGGCGCGGGGCGCCGGAGGCGGCCGGAGTCGCCGTCGGCGTCGGTGGGTGAGGAGGCGCGTCCGGGCGGCGTGACGTCGCCCGGAACGCCCCGAGCAGGATTCGAACCTGCGGCCTACCGCTTAGGAGGCGGTCGCTCTATCCACCTGAGCTATCGGGGCCCACGGGGAGCGTACGCGGTCCGCGGGGGGAAGCGGCACGCCCCGGCGGCGCAGCGCGCACAATGAGCCGCCGATGCATCGCCACCCGCTCGTCTCGGTCGCCGTCCTCTGCGCGCTCCTCGTCCTCGCGGGCCTCGTCGCCGGCGACGAGAGCGTCGAGCGCGGCGCCGGCGTGAGCGCGCCGTCCCGCGGAGAGGTGCTCGACGGCAGCCGCGGGGGCGGCCTCGTCGTGCTCGCCCCAGACACGCTCGACTCCGTCGACCCCGGGCGGACCTACTCGCAGGTCGGCCTCCAGATCGCCTACGCGACGCACCGGCCGCTCTACTCCTTCGCGCCCGACGACCCCGAGCGACCGCATCCCGACCTCGCCGAGGGACCGCCGGAGATCTCGGCCGACCGGCGGACCGTCACGGTGCGCCTGCGGCGCGGCGTCCGCTTCGCGCCCCCGGTCTCCCGCGAGGTCGTCGCCGGCGACGTGAAGTACGCGATCGAGCGCTTCCTCGCGGCGGGCGGCGCGCGGCTGTACCCGTACTTCTCGGTCATCGAGGGCGCCCCGCGGCGGGCGGACGCCTCCGGGCCGGTCCGTCCCGTCGACGGCATCCGCGTGCCGGACGACCGCACGATCGTCTTCGAGCTCGCCGAGCCGGAGGGCGTCATGCTCGCGGCCGCGCTCGTCATGCCGGCGACCGCGCCCGTGCCGCCGGAGGTCGCGCGGCCGCTCGACCGCCGGGACCCCGGCGCGTACGCGCGGCGGGTCGTCGCGACCGGCCCCTACATGGTCCGCCGTGAGGGGCGCGGCGCCGCCGTCACGCTCGTTCGCAACCCCGCGTGGGACGCGGAGACCGACGTGCGGCCGGCGTTCCTCGACCGGATCGAGATCCGGCCCGGGGACCGCGACCCGGCGGGCGCGGCGCGGAAGGTCCTCGAGGGCCGTCGCCGCGCGCTCGACGTCGCGCCGCCGCTCGAGGTCGTCGAGCGGCTCGCGGAGGACCACCCCGAGCAGTCGACCGAGGTCGCCTCCGGCGGCGCGCGCTTCCTCACGCTGACGACGACGTCCGCGCCGTTCGACGACGTCGGCGTCCGGCGCGCCGTCGTCGCCGCGTTCGACCGCGCGGCCGCGCTCGACGCGGTCGGCGGCGCGCACGTCGGCGAGGTCGCCTCGCACTTCCTCCCGCCGGGCGTCCCCGGCCACGTCGCCGCGGGGCGGGAGGCGGCCTCGCTGCGGATCGTGGGTGAGCCGGCGGGCGACCGCGCGCTCGCGCGCCGGCTCCTGCGCGCGGCGGGCCACGCCTCGGGGCGCTACGAGGGCGACGAGCGGGTCGTCATGGTCGGCCCGAACGTCGCGCCCGGGCGCATCGACGCCGAGCAGGCGAAGGAGGCGCTCGAGGGCCTCGGCTTCGAGGTGCGGCTGCGGCTCGTCCCCGCCGACGCGGTCGCCGCGGTCTGCCAGGAGCCGGCGAGCCGCGTCGACGCATGCGCGGGCGTCGGGTGGTTCCGCGACGTCGCCGATCCCCAGGCCGTGCTGGAGCCGCTCTTCCGCTCGCCCCCGCGCGGCGAGGAGAGGAGCCCGACGACGAACCTCTCGCGCCTCTCCGCGCCCGCGATCGACGCGGCGATGGACGAGGCCGCGCGGCTCACGGGCGATGCGAGGCTCGAGGCCTGGGCGCGGATCGACCGGGCGGTCGTCGCGCAGGCCGCCGCGGTGCCGCTGCGGTGGGAGCGGACCGCGCTCGTCTGGTCGCCGGACGTGCGCGGCGTCGCGAACCCCTACTTCGGGCTCCTCGACCTCGCGTACACCTCGCGGCGACGCTGACGCGGCGGCCCGGCTAGTCCTCGTCGTCCTCCTCGTAGAGCGACTCGGCCGCGACCTGCGTGCCGCGCGCGTCGAACACCTTGATCGTGAGCTCGTCCCCGCGGTAGGCGTCCGGGGCGATGAGCGTGAAGCGCCCCTCCGCGAGCACGCACTGGTCGACCGCGAGGTCGGCGAGCTCGGCGGTGACGACCGCTCCCCGGTCGATCATCGGCCGGCCCCAGACGAGCGTCATCGCGGCGACGTTGCCCTCCTCGCCGCGCCAGCCGCCGATGACCTCGTCGCAGAGGTCGACCTGCCACTCGGGGTTCGCCTCGGCGGTCTCGGCCGTGTAGTCGGCGGTCGAGAAGAACGCGGAGGGCTCGTCGCCCTGCTCGGCCGGCGGGAGGTAGCTCACGTAGCCGAAGAGCTCGTAGCCCCCCGTCGTGCGCACCGTCGCGGGCACGTAGGTGCGGCCGTTCCAGGTGCGGTCGGGGTACCACTCGATCTCGGGCGCGGGCTCGCCGAGGTCCTCGCCCTCGCCGTCGTCGATGCGGGTGCACGCGCCGAGGAACTCCGCGCGCAGCCGGTCGGCCCAGCGGCCGTAGGGCAGGCCCTCCTGGGGCGGCTCGGCGCTGAAGCGGGGGACGAATCGGTCGGCGGGCGGCATGGCGCGGAGTCTATGAGTCAGTCGGCCCGATCCGTCACGCGCTCGGGGCGACCTCGATCATGAGCGTCACCGGGCCGTCGTTGACCGACTCGACCTCCATGTGCGCGCCGAAGACGCCGCGGGGCGCGTCGAGGGCGTCGGCGACGCGCTCGTAGAGCGGCTCGGCGAGCTCGGGCGGCGCTGCGCCGACGTACGACGGGCGCGTCCCCTTCCGCGTGTCCCCGTAGAGCGTGAACTGGCTGATGACGAGGACCTCGCGGTCCCCGAGCGGCTCGTTCATCCGGCCGTCGGCGTCGGGGAACACGCGAAGGGCGCGGACCTTCTCGGCGACGCGGTCCGCGATCCGGTCGTCGTCGCCGTGCGTCACGCCGAGCAGGACGAGGAGACCCGGCCCGATCTCGCCGATGGTCTCGCCGTCGACCCGCACCGAGGCGCGGGAGACCCGCTGGACGAGGGCGCGCATGGGCGCGGATCCTCGCAGAGCCCCGCGCGCCTACGTCACGCCCGCGACGACGAGCGCCGCCGCGACGACGACGGCCGTCGTCCAGGCGACGGCGCCGGCGGCGATCCGCAGGTCGAGCCCGTACACGTGGGCGACGACGAGGCCGTTGATGCCGGAGGCCATCCCGGCTTGCGTGTAGTAGGCGTCGGGGACGTCGACGTCGGCGAGGCCGCGGACGGCGAGCGCGCCCGCGGCGAAGAGCGCCGGTGCGGCGACGACGCGAAGGCCCAGGACGACGGCGACCGGCGCGGTGAGCGGCGGCGGGAACCGGATCGTCCCGTCGTCGGCCTCCTGCCGCAGGTGGACGCCGAGGATGAAGAACCCGACCGGGAGGAGCGCGACGACCGCGTACTGGGCGATGTCCGCGAGCACCTGCGGCGCGAGGGCGTCCGGCGCGGCGAGCGCGGCGGCGAGCGCGAGGAGCGGCGGGTTGCGCATGACGAACGCGCGGGCCCGCTCGCGCGGCGTCTCGCCGGCCTTCGTCCCGAGGGCCGCGCCGATGCCGAACCCGACGACGAGGAGCATCGGCGCGCTGATCGAGAGGTCCCAGGTGACGGCGGTCGCGATCGCGTCGCGCCCGAAGATCGCCGCCGCGAGCGGGATGCCGAGGAAGCCGGTGTTCGTCACGACGGTCGCGATCACGACGGCGCCGGTGCCCGCGTCCCCGAGGTGGAGGACGCGGCGCGCGATGAGCCAGGCCGCGGTACCGACCGCGGCGAGCTCGAGGTAGCCGAGGAGGAGCCCGACCCCGATCCCGGCGGTCAGCTCGAGTCGGGCGACCGCGAAGAACGTGACGAAGGGGAGCAGCGCGTAGAGGATGAAGCGGATCGCGCGGTCGGCGGCCGCGATCGCGGCGTCGTGCCATCGCTGCTCGGCGGCGACGCCGACCCCGGTGGAGACGACGATGCCGAGGACGACGAGCAGCACCGCGCCGGGTCAGGGGCGCGACGCGTCGCGCAGTTCGGCCGCCGCCGTCTCGGGCGCGACGACGTTGAGATGGACGCCCGTGCCGAGCTCGAGACCCGCGAGCGGCGTGAGTCGCGGGAGGACGTCGATGTGCCAGCAGAAGCGCTCGGCGCCCTGCGGCGCCGTGCGCACCCAGATCGTCGCCGGCGGCGGCGCCCCGAACCGCGTCGCGAGTCGACGCAGCCCCTCGTGGAGCATCGCCGCCCCCGACGGGCCGTCGGCCTCGAACGCCTTCCGGGACGTGCGCGGGACGACCATGAGCTGGTACGGCGCCCGGGAGGCGTAGGGGGCGAGGAGGACCGCCTCGTCGTCGTAGGCGACGACGCGCTCGCGCATCCGCACCTCCTCCTGGAGGAGGTCGGCGAGGAGGTCGCCGCCCATCGTCTGCGTCGCGTAGGCGCCGAAGCGCTCGCGCTCCCGAGCGACGAGCGCCGGCACGAAGTCGAGCGCCATGAGCTGGGCGTGGCTGTGCGCGCGCGATGCGCCGCCCTCCGGGCGCTCGTTGACGTGGACGTGGACGTACGCGGCGTCCGCGTGCGCCCGCATCCGCTCCCGCCACGCCTCGACGGCGGCGTCGACCTCGCCGGCCTCCAGCTCGGCGAGGCACGTCACCGGGCGCGGGGAGTGGATGACGACCTCGTGGCTGCCGCCCGCGGGGAGGGCCGTGAAGAGCTGCGGCTTCGCGCTCGGCGGCGGCTCCGGCGGCTCCGGCACGATCGCGGGGTAGGCGTTGGGGACGACCCGCACCGCCCATCCCGGCCCGTCCGCCGGCGCGCCCTCGGGCCGGCCGGTCGCGAGGATCTCGGCCGGGGTGCGGTCCTCGTGACCCTCGGCGAACGGGTCGTCGGCGGGGTCGATCGGCGGGACCGGCGCGACGCGGCCGTCCGTCCCGGCTCCGCCGCGCTCGGCGCGCTCCGGGGCGATGATCGTGCGCAGGCCGGTGAGGGGGTCGACGCGGATCTCGGGCACACCGGCACCCTACGCGTCGCCGTCAGCGTTCTGCGCGCCGCGCCGCCAGGGCGAGCGGCTCTGCGCCGATGAGCCGCTCGAACGGGCCGATCGCGACCCACAGCGACCGCAGAGCCCAACGCGCCCCGCGGTCGACCGGTTCGACCCGGGCCTCGCTGTGGAGGACGCAGCGGCCGTCGTCCGCGGGCGCGACCCAATGCGCGAACGCGACGCGCACCGTCCCCGGCTCGTCCCACTCGCGGAACCCCGCCGCGTCGACCTCGGGGTAGTCGACGGCGGTCGTCCAGATCCGGCCGCACAGCCCCGAGACCGACCACCGCTCGCCCTCGTCCAGCACCGCGAACGGCGCCGAGGAGAGCAGGTCCCTGAATCGCAGGTCGGAAGGGGTGCCGGGGATCCGCCACTGGACGAGGCGGCGGAGCGTGCGCGTCTCGTCGAGCCGGATCCCCGTCGCCGCGTCCCACAGCGCGTCGGCGTCGGCCCGCGCGCTGCGGGAGTGGCGCGTGCGGATGACCGGGTCGCCGACCCACGCGTCGAGGTCCGGCGCGCTCATCGCGCCGCCGGGCCGACGGGGTCCGTGGCGGCCTCGGCGCGGCGGGCGAGCTCGCGAGCGGCGTTCTCGCGTCCGCCGCGCTCGAGCCCGGCGAGTGGCGACCGCGCGTCGAGGACGACCTGGCCGCGGCGGCGCAGGACGACGTGGAGGTCCCCGGCGAAGTGCTGGACGGCCGCGGGCTCGCAGCGCTCGGCCGCCGGCACGGGCACGGGGAGGACGTGCGCGTCGGCGGTGTCGGCGTGCGCCTCGACGAGCGCCTCCCACAGCGGTCCGCGGGCGTGCAGGCGCCAGCGGCCGTCCGCGAGGTCGACGCGGGCGGGCGACAGGAGAGGGTCGCCGAGGCGGACGAGCGTGCCTCCGTGTCGCACGACGATCGCGCTCGCCGTCGTGCGGACGGGACCGAGCCGCACCTCGCCGCCGGCGAAGGCGACGCACGCGTCCTCGTCGCCGAAGGCGCTCGCCTGCCCCCACCACCAGTCGGAGGGGAACCCGTCACGGCCCCAGTTCTTCTCGGCGTAGACGTCGAAGCCGTCGAGGTCGATCGTCTCGCCGCCGAGCCGGGCCGTCCCCGTCGCCCGCGCGCCGAGGACGTGCGGGTGCCAGTACTGGCTGAGGCCGGGCACGGCGTGCCCGAGCCCGAGGCCGCCGTAGGGCCGCCGCGTCCACGGGCGCGCGTCGTGGAGCCGCAGGTCGAGCGCGGCGTCGCCGAGCGCGGCGCGGACGTGCCGCGGCCCGGCCTCGAAGGCCCCGTCGCCGGCGGTGACGCCGAGCGCGCGGGGGTCGGCGCGGCCGCCGGGGAGGTCGGCCGACTCGCACACGTCCCCGGGATGCGCGGCGAGGGCGACGTTCGCCCACGTCCGGCCGTCGGCGGTGCGGTGGATGCCGCAGAGCGCGACGAGGACCCGCGCGCTGCGCGGGTCGCTCAGCCGCCAGAAGTAGCCCTCCATGGCGACGCCGTGCGCGCGGGCCGGGTCGCCGAGCGGGAGGTCCGCGCCGAGCGCGCGGTAGAGGCGGAGAGCCACGGATCGGATATTGCCGCGTGGGTCGGCCTCGACACCCGGCCGGGCGCCTACGGCCTCTCGGCGAGGACGCGCTTGAGGACCTTGCCCGTCGGGTTGCGCGGGAGCGTGTCGAGGAACACGACGTCGCGCGGCACCTTGTAGCGCGCGAGGTTCTCCTTCACGTGGGCCTTGACCGCGTCCTCGTCGAGGGTCTCGCCGGGCATGAGGGCGACGAAGGCGCGCAGGCGCTTGCCGAACGTCTCGTCGTCGACCCCGACGACCGAGGCCTCGGCGATCGCCGGGTGGTCGAGGAGGAGCTCCTCGATCTCGCCGGGGAAGACGTTCTCGCCGCCGGAGACGATCATGTCGTCGTCGCGGCCGTCGATGAAGAGACGTCCGCCCTCGTCGAAGTGCCCGACGTCGCCCGTCGACATGAGGCCGTCGATGACCTCCTTCGACCCGCCTCCCGTGTAGCCCTCGAAGGCGAAGCCGTTGTTGACGAAGATCCGCCCCGTGACGCCCGGTCCGTCGATCCGCGCGCCGTCGGCGTCGTAGAGGCGGAGGGTCGTGCCCCGGGGCGGCCGGCCGACGCAGTCCGGCGCGGCGCGGAGGTCCTCCGGGGTCGCGATCGTCGCGTAGGCGACCTCGGTCGAGCCGTAGAGGTTGTAGACGACCGGGCCGAAGGCGTCCATCGTCCGGCGGCAGAGATCGCCGCCGAGCTGCGACCCCCCGACGAAGATGATCCTCAGCGCGGAGAGGTCGTGGCGCGCGCGCTCCTGCGGCGCCAGCTCGAGGAGCCGCGTGAGCATGATCGGCACGACGATCGCGGCGGTCGCGCGGTGACGCGCGACGTCGTCGAGGAACGTCCGCGCGTCGAAGCGCCGGCGCAGGACGAGCGTCGACTCGAAGCCGAGCGCGGCGACGGCGTGCGCGAGGCCGAGGGCGTGGAAGAGCGGCGGCCCCATGACCGTCGTCTCACGGGCGCGGAACGGCACCTTGCTGAAGAGCGAGCCCGGGGCCATGAGCGAGCGCGGCGTCGCCCGCGGGGCGCCCTTCGGCGTCCCGGTCGTCCCGCTCGTGAGGACGATGATCTTGGCCGCGCCGCCGGCCTTCGGCGGAGGCGCAGGCGAGCCCCCGGCGGCGAGCGCCTCGAGGGTGTCCTCGGCCGGCTCGTCGGTCCACGCGCGCACCCGTCCGAGCCGGGGCTCGAGACCCTCGAGGAACGCGCTGTACTCGTCGTCGTGGACGAGGAGGTCCGTGCCCTCGCGTCCCGCGACCTCGCGGATCTGCGGACCGGCGAAGTCGGTGTTGAGGAGGATGATGCGGGCGCCGACCTTCGCTGCGGCGCAGAGCGCGATCATGAACCCGCGGTGGTTGCGGGCGAGGATCGCGACGCCGTCCCCGGCGCGCAGCCCGCGGTCGAGCCAGTCGTTCGCGACCGCGTTGACGGCGGCGTCGAGCTCGCCGTAGGTCATCTCGCCGCGCTCGTCGGCGATCCCGACGCGGTCGGGGCTCCGGCGGGCCGCCGCGGCCAGCGCTCCTCCGACCGGCCCGTAGCGCGCGAGCTCGGAGAGGAGCCGCGCGGTCTTGTGCGGGGGCTCGAGGTGGATGAGCCCGGCCCGCGCGCAGACGCCGGCGTAGTAGGCCTCGTGACCGAGCCGGGTCGCGACGCGTCCTGCGCGGGCGCCGAGGGTGGACACGGCCGAGGGGAGCGCGGTCATGACCGCGCGAATCTAGCGCCGGGAGCGTGGCTCAGGGGGAGTCCCCGCCGAGCGCGTAGCGCTCGATGTCCTCGCGCAGCGCCGCCTCGGTGGGATATCCGCCCTGGTGCACGAAGGTCTGCTCGCCGGAGGCGTCGTAGAAGACGGTCACCGGGTAGGCCGAGCTCGCGCCGATGTCGACGGCGATCTTCTCGTTGGGGTCGACGTAGTGCGGGAAGCTCACCGGGAGCTCGTCGAGGAACGCGCGCGCGTCGTCGTCGCTGTCGCCGGAGTTGAGGCCGAGGAACGCGACGTCCTTCCCGAGCTCGACGGAGAGGCGCTGGAAGAAGGGGAACTCCGCGCGACACGGGCCGCACCACGAGGCCCACTTGTTGACGACGACCGGGTGGCCGCGGAGATCGTCGAGGCGGTCGCGGAACGCGTCGGGTCCGCCGTCGAGCCGCTCGCCCGACTGCGCGTGGAGCGCGGCGAGCGGCGCAGGCGCCCCCCGGAGTGCGTCGGCCGTCTCGGCCGCCGTCGGCGCCGCGGAGACGGGAGGCTCGTTCGTCGTCCCCGCCTGGGAGAGGCCGACGACGATCGCGGCGACGACGCCGATCGTCGCGACCGCGGTGACGATCCCCTTCCGCATGGGCGCATCGTCGCAGAACGGGCTGCATCCGGACGCTGGTGCGCTATGGTCCGTCGTAGCACGAGGCGAGGAGCACGGTCCTGCATGCTTCCGCCTCTCGTCCCCGGGGTGGTTCCCGGACCCTTTCGGTCGCGCGACGTTCGTCCTCCGCGACCGCGTTCGACACTCGAGCCGCATGGCTGATTCCACGACCGTGGCCGTCGAGGCCGCTGCACTTCCGGATCCCGCGCGCATGGAGCAAGCGGAGGCGTTCACCCGTGAGCGCTTCCTCTACGACGGCGAGGACCCGGCCGTCGCGCTCGCGGCCGGCACCGCGCGCCGGCGCGCCCTCGACCGCGCGCTCACGGAGCTCGACGCCGGCCTCGCGGTGCCCTCGACGAAGTGGCGGCGCCGCTACTCGCTGCTGCTCGGCCTCGAGCGCGTCCTCTCCGACGACGAGCCGAAGCTCGCCGACGGGACGCTCCTCAACCCCCACCAGGTCGACGCCCTCGCCGGCACGCTCACCGGGCTGCTCGCGCAGGCGCAGCGCTCCGACCGCGAGGAGGCCGAGGACGACCACCTCACGCCGGCCGCCGCGCCGGTGTTCGCGGTCGACGAGGAGGAGGACCCCGAGGCGGCCGCCGAGGCCAAGGCCCTCGAGGAGGAGCTCGCCTCGTACGAGATCGACGAGGAGTACGCGTTCGACGAGGAGGAGAACGGCGAGGACGAGGACGAGGACGACGACTCCGACACGACGACGGCCGACATCGACGAGGACGTCGCGGAGGGCATCGAGGACGACCCGAACGCCCACAAGCGCTTCTGGTTCGAGCACGCGACCGGAGCGGGCAAGACGGTCGCGGCGATGGGCTTCGTCGCCGCGTCGAGGACGGGCGGCGTCCTCATCCTCACCCACCGCCGCAACCTCGTCGACCAGTTCCTCGGCGAGCTCCGCACCCGCGGGTACGGCGACCGCGAGTCCGAGCCGCTCCTCGACGGCGAGGGCATCGACCGCGCCGACGGGCCGGTCACCGTCGAGACCTACCAGTGGTTCGTCCGCAACGCCGGTCGCATCTCACCCGCCTACACGATCGTCATCTGCGACGAGGCGCACACCGCGCTGGGCGAGAAGACCTCGGCGGCGATCCGCGAGTGGACCGGCCCCGTCTTCATCGGCATGACCGCGACGGGCGCGCTCATCGCGCGCCACGTCACCGACCTCTTCCCGACGCAGACCTCGCGCTTCGACCTCGCCCAGGCGGCGCGGCGCGGCGTCATCGCCCCGCTGCGTTGCCTGCGCATCCCGCCCGGCACCGGCGTCCGCAACATCGCGAAGGTGCCGCTCCGCAAGGGCGACGTCGACATGGAGTTCGATCAGGAGATGCTGGCCGAGCTCCTCGATCAGCACCCGTTCAACATCGCGATCGCCGACCTCTACAAGACCCGATTCAACGGCGTCCCGGGCGTCGTCTACGCCGCCGGCGTGAAGCACGCCTACAACGTGGCGGAGGCGTTCCGGGAGGAGGGGATCAAGGCGGAGGCGGTGTCGGGCGAGACGCCGAAGCGCGAGCTCGCCGAGATCCTCGCCCGCTACGAGCAGGGCGACATCGACGTCCTCGTCAACGCGCAGCTCCTCGCCGAGGGCTGGAACTCCCCGCGCGCGACGGTCTGCATGCACCTCGCGCCGACCGCGTCGAAGCGCATCTACCAGCAGCGGGTCGGCCGCGTCACGCGCCGCCACCCCGGCAAGGAGGCGGGCGTCGTCGTCGACTTCGTCCACCCGGCGACGCGCCACGACGACCCGGTCGTCACGCTCCACTCGCTCCTCGACCGCGACGTCTACCGCGGCGGCGCGATCGTCGTCGGCCCGGTCCGCCGCGGCCGCGGCCGCCGGGTGCGGGTCGAGCGGCGCGTCATCCCGGTCTGCGCCGAGGAGGAGCGCCGGCACGAGGTCTTCGAGCGGGAGCTCTGGCGGATCGCTGTCGAGTACCTCGACTGGGGCGAGCAGCACATGTGGGCCGCCCTCGCCGGGGCCCGCGTCGCGCCGAGCGGCTGGCGCCGCGCGCGGGCGATGCTCCACTTCGACAAGAGCGGCGAGCTGAAGCGCCGCTTCCTCATCACCGCGGTGGAGCGCAACCGCAACTCGCAGCTCCGCATCCGCGCCCTCCAGGAGATCGCCGCTGCGCGGGACCCCGAGGCGTTCGACCGCGCCCACGAGGTCATCGGGACCTGGCCGCGCGACGAGCGCCGCGAGGGGTCGAAGGTCCTCCTCCAGGCGCTCGCGGAGAAGCGCATCGGCCGTCGCGACCAGGCGAACGCGTGGATCTGGCGGATCGCCGAGTACACGCGGGAGCTGCACGAGGAGTACGCCGTCCAGCGCTGGCCGGAGACGAAGCGCCTCCTCGGGCTCCTCGTCAACTCCTCCGGCGGCGCGCACGCCCGCAACGCCCGGCGGCTCGTCCACGCCGCGCGCAACAAGGACCGGCGGCTGAGCGCGGCGATCCTCGCTGCCGCCGTCGCCCACACCCCCGAGGCGGAGTCCGTCCTCCGCGACGCCCGCACGCGGATGTCGCGCAAGCCGAGCGCCCTCTCGCGCGAGCTCCTGCGCAACTTCCCGAAGGCGAAGCGCGGGCGCCGGCGTCGCAAGAAGAGCAAGGCGGCCCGCGAGGCGGAGAAGGCGAAGCAGCAGCAGGTGGTCGAGACCCAGGAGTCCGGCGGGCCGACGGGCGACGAGCAGGCGCAGGCGCCCGAGTCGCGCGCGCCCGAGTCGCCGCCGGTCGACGCCGCGGCGGAGATCGCGGACGCCGCGGCGCTCCTGCCCGGGCGGACCGACGCGGGCGAGTCCGCCGGCGCGCCGGACGCGGTCGCGGAGGCTGCGGGCTCCGACAACGGCGGCGACCCCGCGACGTCGCGGTCGCGGTCGCGCCGGAGGCGGCGCGCGAAGCGCGCGGCAGCGCCCGACGCTCCCACCCCCGCCGATCCGACGCCCGACGGCGGCGAGGCGGCCCCCGTCGACGAGACGGCCGCGGCCGGCGCGGAGACGGCGCCGACGGCGAAGAAGGCCCCCGCCAGGAGGGCGTCGGCGAAGAAGGCCGCCGGCGAGGACGCGCCGGCGAAGAAGCGCAGCGTGGAGAAGGCTCCGGCGACGGACGCGCCGGCCGACGATCCCGAGGCTCAGGCCGCCGCGGAGGCGCTCCGCGCGAAGCGCTCGGCCGCCGCGAAGAAGGCGGCGGCGACGCGGAAGGCCAACGCCGAGCGCCGCAAGGCGGAGGCCGCCGCCGAGGCCGCCGCCACCCGCGACGACGAGTGACCGGCGCGCGTCCCCGGGGACCGGGGAGCGCCGAGCCGTCCCGGCGCGCGCTCTAGGCGCCGGGAGCGCGAGGCGGGGGAGTCTTCCCCGTGCTCGCCGGGGCCGTGTGGGAGTGGTCGTCCTCGTGCGGCCCGCTCGAGCGGGTCTCGCTCTCGTCGAGCGGCGGCGTGCCGGCCGGGCGTGCGCCGGGCTCCTTGAGGGCGTCCTTGGCCCGCTTGGCCTTCTCCTGCATCGAGCCGGGCCCCTTCGCGATGTCCTGAAGCTCGCGCGCGTCCTCCTTGAGCGCGTCGGTGCCGCCGCGCTTGTCGATCATCCTCTTCGCCTGCCGTGCGATGCGGCTGAATCTCATGCGGAACTCCTTTCGGGAGCGGTCGGGACCCCCGGCATACCCGGGAGCCCGGGGTCGTCACGCCTCCGAGGATCCGAGGTGGACCTCCCCCGCGTCAAGCGCCGTGCGCCCGCCGCGGTCGAGGGCGACGACGAGTCGCCCCTCCCCGTCGATGCCGTCCGCGGTGCCCTCGCCCCCGGCCCAGCGGATCCGACGGCCCCGCAGCCCGTCCCGGGCGCGCCAGGCGTCGAGGAGCTCCTCCGGCTCCATCCGCAGGATCCTCTCGAGGGCGTCGAGCAGCTCGCGGAGGGTCTGCTCGACCTCGGTCGGGGGGCGCCCGAGCGTCGCGGCGGTCCCGGCGAGCTCGGCAGGGAGGTCCGCGAGGTCGACGGCGACGTTGAGGCCGATGCCGACGATGGCCCAGCCCTCCTGGGGGCGCCCCTCGCAGAGGATCCCCGCGAGCTTGCGGCCGGGCCCCGCGGCGGTGTCCGTCCCCTCCTCCCCGGGGTGCGCGCCCGGGAGGAGCACGTCGTTGGGCCACTTGACGCGCGCGTCCGGGCCCGCGACGTCGGCGACGGCGACGGCCGCGGCGAGGGGGAGCGTCGTCAGGGGGGCGTCGCGGAGGACGACGCTCATGAGCACCGAGCGCCCCGGCGGGGCCGCCCAGGCGCGGCCCTGGCGGCCGCGCCCGGCGGTCTGCGCACCGGCGGTGACGAGCGTGCCGTGAGGGGCGCCCGCGGCGGCGAGCTCGCGCGCGCGATCGTTCGTCGACGTCGTCTCGGCGAGATGCAGTCGCGGTGCCCCGAGCCTCGTGCTCACGAGGCGGTGATCCGCACTTCGTCGTCGTGGGCGAGGCCGAGCGCATCCCGCGCCGAGCCGCGGTTGACCGCGAGCGCGAGGGTGCGGTACGCGTCCTGGTAGACGATGAGCTCTCCCGGCTCGACGTCGGCGAAGGTGACGGCGTAGCGCGCGTCGATGCCGTTGACCGTCACGGGCGTCCCGAGCCGCAGGCCCGACCAGGTGAGCTCCTCGTGCTCGACGTCGAGCATGACGTTGCCGAACCCGTCGAAGGCGATCGCGTGCGCGATGAGCGTGTCCTCCTCGACGGTCGCGAGCGGCATGTCGAGACGGAGGATCTCGTCGGGCTCGAGCGGCTCGCCGATCTCGGCGAGGTCGTGGCCCGCGGCGACGGCCGCGGCGACGGGTGCGAAGACGTCGCGACCGTGGAAGGTCGCGGCCGCGGTCTCGAGCCGGAACGGCGAGCGGGTGATGTCGACGGCCTCGACGACGCCGCCGAAGCGCTGCCCGGCGAGCGAGAGGAGCCCGTTGTCCGGGCCGACGAGGACGCGGTCGTCGTCGGCGCAGCGCAGGGCGATCGCTCGCCGCTGCGTGCCGACCTCGGGATCGACGACCGCGAGATGCACGCCGGGCGGGAAGTAGGGGAGCGCGCGGCGCAGGACGATCGCGCCGGTCCGCACGTCGTGGCGCGGGATGCCGTGCGTGACGTCGATGACCCTGGCCTCGGGCGCGTGGGTCGCGAGGACGCCGTGGCAGACGCCGACGAAGTCGTCCTCGAGGCCGTAGTCGGAGAGGAACGTGAGGACGGGGGTGGTCACGCCGCGATCCTAGACGGCCGCCGCGGACGCCCGGAGGAGCGGGAGCGACCGCGCTCCGAGGGTCCAGTCCCGGAGCGCGGCCGCTTTGGTCCCGCAAGACACGCCCGCGCGGAGGTTCCAAGGCCGCGGGACGTGGGGGGGAAAGACCGGGATAGGTCAGCGGGGTCCCGGTCCGTGGGTGGGAACGCGGCGGCCCGGCGCGGGTTGGACGGTCGCCCGGAAACGTTCTCGCTTGGCGCGTCGGCGCTCAGACGGAACGTGTGGCGACGTCCCGCAGGAGGGCGTCGACCAGCCCGTCCGGCGTGTGGGGGTCGGCCTCGACCGCGACCTCTGCGCCCAGCTCGCCGAGGACCGCGCTCGTGGCGGGACCGATCGAGATGATCCTCGGGCCCGCGAGCGAGCCGGCCGACGCGTGGAGCGATCGCGCCGACGAGCCCGACGCGAAGAGCGCGTAGTCGCAGCCCAGCGCCGCCTCGCGGACGTCGTCGCTCAGCGGCAGCGCCTCGGTGCGATACGGGGCGACGAGCGTCGTGTCGACCGCGCGCTCCCGGAGGTGGTCGAGGAGGACCTCGCGCCCGGCCTCGGCCCGGACGACGACCGCCCGGGCGATGGCGCGTCCCTCGATGGCCTCGATGACGCCCTCCGAGGCCGAGCGCGCCGGGACGACGTCGGGCTCGATCCCGCCGGCCCGCAGCGCGGCGGCGGTGCCGGGACCGATCGCGACGATCTCCGGCCCGGCGAGGTCCCGGGCGTCGCGGACGAGGTCGAGCGTGCGCTCGACGCCGGTGGGCGAGGTGAAGACGAGGAGGTCGACGTCGGCGAGCGGCGGCAGCGAGGCGTCGAGCGGGACCGTGCGGATCGTCGGAGCCTCGACGACCCGTGCGCCGAGGGCGCGGAGCCGGGCGGCGAGAGCGCTCGCCTGCGCGCGCGCCCGGGTGACCGCGACCGACACGCCGCCGAGCGGCCGCGCGGCGTCGAGCCAGCCGAGCTCGTCGCCGAGGGCGGCGACGTCGCCGACGAGCGTGATGGCCGGCGCGCGGATCCCGGCGTCGGCGGCCGCCTGCGGGAGCGACGCGAGCGTCGCGACGAGCGACCGCTGGCCGGGCAGCGTGCCCCGCTCGACGATCGCCGCCGGCTCCTCGGCGCGACGGCCGCCGGCGATGAGCTGCTCGCTGATGCGGGGGAGCTGGCGCACGCCCATGTAGAAGACGAGGGTGCCCGGGAACGCGGCGAGCGCCGGCCAGTCGACCTGCGTCTCGGGCTTCGCCGGGTCCTCGTGGCCGGTGACGAACGCGACGGCGGGCGACAGGCCCCGCTGCGTCACGGGGATCCCCGCGTAGGCGGGCGCCGCGACGCCCGCCGTGACGCCCGGGACGACCTCGAAGGGCACCCCGGCGGCGCGGCATGCCTGGGCCTCCTCGCCGCCGCGACCGAAGACGAGCGGATCGCCGCCCTTGAGGCGGACGACGCTCCGGCCGGCCTGCGCGTGCTCGACGACGAGACCGGTCGTCACCTCCTGCGGGACCTGCTTGCCGCCGCCGATCTTCCCGACGTCGACGATCTCGGCGTCCGCCCGCACGCCGTCGAGCGCGTTCTCCGGCACGAGCTTGTCGCTGAGCACGACGTCGGCGGTCGCCAGCAGCTCGACCGCCCGCAGGGTCATGAGCCCCATGTCGCCGGGGCCGGCCCCGACGAGGTAGACGGTCCCCGGGGTGGCTCCGCTCACGTCGGCCGTCCGCCCGCGGTCGCGCCCTCGGCCGTCGCGGCGGCGAGCAGCGTCGCCGCCCCCGCGGTGATGAGGCGCCCGGCGGTCCGCCGCCCGAGCGTCTCGGGGTCCTCGTCCGCCGCCGCCGTCACCTCGTCGCGGACCCACGCGCTGCCGTCGGGCGCGCCGACCCAGGCGACGAGCCGCAGGAGCCCGGAGTCGTCGGCCGAGGCCCAGGCGCCGACCGCGCTGTGGCAGTCCGCCCCGAGCGCCGCGACGACCGCCCGCTCGGCGCGCAGTGCCCGCTCGGCGGCCGGGTCCGTGAGCGCCGAGAGCGCGTCGCAGGTCGTCTCGTCGGCGCTGCGGCACTCGAGCGCGAGGCAGCCCTGCCCCGCGGCGGGCACGAACGCCTCGGGGTCGAGGAGGGCGTCGGCGGCCTCGGCCCGCCCGAGTCGCCGCAGGCCCGCGGAGGCGAGGACGAGGGCCTCGACGGCGCCCTCCTCGAGCCGGCGCAGGCGCGTGTCGACGTTGCCTCGCACCGCGACGATCTCGAGGTCCGGCCGCTGCGCGCGCAGGAGCGCGGCGCGGCGCAGGCTGCTCGTCCCGACCCGCGCACCCTCCGGAAGGTCGTCGAGCGACGCGGCGCCGCAGAGGGCGTCGCGCGGGTCCTCGCGGGCGGGGACGCCGCCGATGACGACATCCGGTCCGAGCGCGGTCGGCACGTCCTTCGCCGAGTGGACCGCCGCGTCGATCCGGCCCTCGCGGAGGGCGAGCTCGAGCTCGCGCACCCACTTGTCCTTGTCCGGCGCGGCGCGGTCCCGGTCGCCGCTCGTCGTCACCTCGACGATCTCGGCGTCGGCGAGCTGCGCCGCGACGCCGCGGGTCTGCGCCAGCGCGAGCGCGCTCGCGCGGGTGCCGATCCTCACGGTCGCGCGCCGCCGCGGCGGCGGTCCTCGAGCGGCCGCACGTCCGCGACCGCGGCGCCGGGCGCCTCCGGCGCGTCGGTGCCGCCATGGGCACCGGACTCGAGGCCGAAGAGCTCGCGGACGATCTCGAGCCGCCCGTGGCCCGGATGGTCCTCGTCGGCGTCGGCGAGCGCCTTCAGCCGCAGCGTCGGCTCGTGGAGGAGTCGCTGCATGACCGCGCGCGCGATCGCGTCGACGCGGGCGAGGTCGCGCGGCGACGCGCTCTCCCACCGGGCGGCGTTCTCGGCGAGCACGGTCTCGACGACGTCGCGGCCCTGCTCACGGAGCGCGGCGATCGTCGGGAGGACGTCGAGCTGCCCGAGCCAGGAGGCGAACCGCCGGATCTCCTCCTCGACGATCTCGTTCGCGGACTCGCGCTCGCCCTCGCGGATCGAGAGGTTGCCGGCCACGATGCGCTGGAGGTCGTCGATGTCGAAGAGGGTGACCCCGCGGAGGTCGCCGCACGCCGGCTCCACGTCGCGCGGGACGGCGAGGTCGATGAGGACGAGCGGGCGGCCGGTCCGCTGGCCGAGGACGAGCTCGAGCTCGTCGACGCCGATGAGCGGGTGCGGCGAGGACGTCGCGGCGAGGACGACGTCGGCGAGCACGAGGTGCTCGGGGAGGTCGTCGAGCGGGACGACGCTCCCGCCGACGGTGTCGGCGAGCGCGCGGGCGCGGCTCGCGCGGCGGTTCGCGACGAAGATCGTGCTCACGCCGTGGCTCTTCAGCGCCTGCGCGGTGAGCTCGGCGGTCTCGCCGGCGCCGACGATGACGACGTTCTTGCCCTCGAGCCCGCCGACCGCGTCGCGGGCGAGGTCGACGGCGACCGAGGACACGCTCGTCCGCGACTCGCCGATCGCGGTCTCGCTGCGGACGCGCTTGCCGGTCTGCAGCGCGGCGGTGAAGACGCGATTGGTGAGCGGGCCGGTCGTGCCCGAGGCGAGCGCGCCCTCGTAGGCCTG
Source organism: Paraconexibacter sp. (assembly GCF_059438195.1). Lineage (NCBI taxonomy): Bacteria > Bacillati > Actinomycetota > Thermoleophilia > Solirubrobacterales > Paraconexibacteraceae > Paraconexibacter > Paraconexibacter sp. Next base: position 14,311 of record NZ_JBLKKY010000029.1, on the reverse strand, counting down.
CTTCACCTGGCCCTGGATCTCCGCCTCGCCGACGATCATCGACTCCAGCCCGCTCGTGACGCGGAAGAGGTGGCGGGCCGCGTCGCAGTTGCGCGGGGCGTAGACGACGCTCGAGAGCTCCGTCGGGCGGATCCCCGTCTTGCGGGCGAGCTTCGTGAGGAGCGCGGACTCCGCGGCGACCGAGTCGCCGACGACGAGGTAGAACTCGGTCCGGTTGCAGGTGCTGATCGCGACGGCCTCGCGGACGTCGGCGTCCGCGACGAGCTCCTGCGCGAAGCGGTCGCCCTGGCCGGTCGTGAGCGCGAGGCGCTCCCGGACCGCGACCGGCGCGGTCTTGTACGACGTCCCGAGGGCGAGCAGCTCGCTCATGCGCGCGGCTCCGCGGTGACGTCGCGGTCGGCGGTCGCGGCCGCGGCGGGCGCCGAGGCGGCGGGCTCCTCGTCACGCTGCTCGGCCTGCCGGTCGGCGAGCTCGTTGAGCTCGGCGAGCTCGCGCTCGAGACGCTGGAGCTTGAGGGCCGTGATCCCCAGGTAGATGAGGAGGAGCGCGAGGAAGACGAGGTAGGCGGCGGCGACGTAGCCGCCGTTGTCGGGAAGGACGTCGTTCACGCGGAACCCTCCGGGGCGTCGAGGTAGCGGGGAGCGGCGGAGCGGCCGCCGCCGACGGAGACGTCGTCGCCGCCGAGCTTGCGCCGGAGGGCGCGGACCTGGAAGCGCGTGTGCTTGTTCGTCATCTCGACCATCCAGATCGTCGTGAAGAGGAGGCCCATGGCGACGATCGCAGAGAAGAACGCGACGTTCATCTCCGGCGTGAGGCCGCTGCCCGAGGTCGTGAGGACGCGCGGGTGGATGTAGGCGTCGGCGAGCCGGACGGCGATGAAGTTGACGGGGACGAACGCACCGGCCGTGATCGCGAAGACCGACGCGTAGCGGGCTTGGCGCTCCGGGTCCTCGATCGAGAACCGCAGTGGCTGGTAGGTGCAGTAGAGGAGGAACACGATGAGGAAGCTCACGAGCGTCGCCTCGCGCCACTCCCACCACACGCCCCACGACGCCTTCGCCCAGATCATGCCGGTGATGAGGGCGCCCGTGCCGAACACGAGCGCGAGGTGGATCGCCGTGTAGCTCTTGAGGTCGTACCGCGGATCGCGGGTCCGGAGGTGCTTGATCGCCATGATCCCGCCGAACACGAAGCCGCAGAGCGTGATGATCGCGAGCGGCACGTGGACGTAGATGATCTTCTGCGAGAAGCCCTGGTCGGAGTCCATCGGCGCGTACCAGGCCGCGAGAGCGAACGCTCCGAGGAGCGCGACGACGGTGAGGGCGGAGAGGGGGCGCAGCCGTGAGCCGTACATGGTGGTCGAACCTCGCACTGTGGTCGGCCGCTCGGCTCAGTCCTCGAGCAGGAAGTCGAAGACGGCGTAGGCGAGCAGTCCGAACACGACATCATAAAGCGCGAGGATCGCGAGCCACCGCCCCTCGATCCCGCCGGCGCCAGCCTCGGCGAGGATGGGCGCGAGGCCGCGCGAGAGCCCGATGATGACCGGGACGAGGAGGGGCAGCGCGATGAGCGGCAGGAGGAGGTCCCGTGCGCGCGTCTGGATCGAGAGCGCGCCGACGAGCGTCGCGATGACCGCGATGCCGATGTCGGCGAGCGCGAGGAGGAGCGCGATCTCGCCGATCTCGCCGATCGAGAGCCCCGGGCCGAGCAGGAGGATCGCGAAGGCCGGGACCATGACGATCTCGAGGACCGCGAGGAACGCCAGGAACGCGAGGACCTTCGCGATGAAGAGCGCGGTCCGGTCGACCGGCGCGAGGAGGAGCGCGTCGAACCCGCCCTCCTCCTTGTCGGCGACGAAGAGGCGGTTCGCGCCGAGCATGCCCGCGAAGAGGAGCGTGACGCCGAGGACGCCGGCGGCGAGCTCGCCGTCGAGCGACCGGCGCTGCAGGCCGAAGTGGAAGACGACGAAGGTGACGACGCTGAAGAGCGCCATCGCGGGGACGAGCTGCGGGACGCGGCGCTCGAGGAGCAGCTCCTTGCGCAGGAGCGCCCCGACGGCGGCGCGCGTCGAGGTGAGCCGCGGCTCGGGGCGGTCGCCGGACTGCGCGCTCATGCGGCGTAGAGCTCCCCGATGTCCTCGATCGAGACCTCGGCCGAGGGCCGCAGGATCGCCGCCTTCCCGTCGCGGAGGCCGAGGGCGACGTCGCCCTCCTGCAGCCCGCCGGCCGGGTCGTGGCTCGTGACGATGCGCGTGCGGCCGCTCGTGCGGCCGACGAGCGGCTCGACCTGGGCGATCGCCGCCGGGTCGAGGTTCGCCCACGGCTCGTCGAGGAGCAGGACCTCCGGGTCGTGGAGGACGGCGCGGCACACGGCGACGCGCTGCACCATGCCGCGGCTGAAGGTGTGGACGGGGTCGTCGCCGCGGCGCAGGAGGCCGACGGCGTCGAGGAGGGCGTCGATGCGTCCCTCGTCGACGGAGTGCAGGCGGGCGTGGATGCGGAGGTTCTCGCGCGCGCTGAGATCGCCGTAGAGGAGCGGGTCGTGGGTGAGGAGCCCGATGCGGCCGCGGACGGCCCAGCCGCGGTCGGGAAGGTCCTCGCCGAGCACGCGGACCTTTCCGCGATGCGGCCGCAGCAGCGTGGCGAGGACGCGCAGCAGCGTCGACTTCCCGGCGCCGTTGGGACCGAAGACGACGAGCGTCGTCCCGGGCTCGACGGTGAGCGACAGGCGGTCGAGGACGACCCGCTCGCCGAAGCGCCGCACGAGGCCGTCGACCTCGACGGCCGGTGAGGATGCGGGCGCGCTCACGACGCGCCACGGTACCGTGCGGCGATCCGGCGACGCATGCCGTCGCCGCGACGTCGCACGCCGCCCCGGCGCACGATGCCCGCGCCCGCGCGGCGCGCACGCGCGGCTCGGCGCGGTCAGTGCCCGCCGCGGTCGGTCTCCCGGCCGCCCTCGCGCCGCGCCGTGTCGGTCGCGTGGCGCAGCACCTTCGACAGCACCGGCATGAGCTCGGTGATCGCCTTCGGGCTGCCGGGGAGGTTGACGACGAGCGTCTGGCCGACGAGGCCGGCGGCCCCGCGGGAGAGCATCGCCATCGGCGTGTGGCGCAGCGACTCGGCGCGGAGCGCCTCGGCGATGCCGGGCACCTCGCGGTCCATCGCGGCGCGCGTCGCCTCCGGGGTGACGTCGTCGGGGGTGAGACCTGTCCCGCCGGTCGTGAGGACGAGCGCGAAGTCCTCGTCGGCGTAGTGGTGGAGGCGGTCCTCGATGAGCGCCTCGTCGTCGGGGAGGACCTCCATCGCCGCGACGTCGGCACCCGCCTCCTCGGCGAGCTTCGCGAGGAGCGGTCCGCCCTCGTCCTCGCTCTCGCGCCGCGAGACCGACGTCGAGATCGTGATGACCGCCGTCCGCATCGCCCGGACGATAACCGCGTGGCGGCTCTTTGCATCTGGACAGCCAGATCTGGCTGTCCAGATGCAAAGAGGGGCTGGCCGGCGCGGTCAGGAGCCGCGGCGCCAGCTGCCGCTCTTGCCGCCGTCCTTCTCGAGGAGGACGATCTCGGCGATCTCGACGCCCTTGTCGAGGCCCTTCACCATGTCGTAGACGGTGAGCGCGGCGACCGACGCGGCGGTCATCGCCTCCATCTCGACGCCGGTGCGCGCCTCGACGCGCGCCTCCGCGGTGAGGGTGACGGTGCCGGCCTCGGCGTCGATCGTCCCCTCGACGTCGACGTGGTCGAGCCCGATCGGGTGGCAGAGCGGGACGAGCTCGCCGGTGCGCTTCGCCGCCTGGATCCCGGCGATCCGCGCGACGCCGAGGACGTCGCCCTTCGGCGCGTCGCCGGCCGCGACGCGCGCCGCGGTCTCCGGCGTCATGCGCACGGTCGCGCGGGCGAGCGCGCGCCGCGCGGTCACCGCCTTGCCGCCGACGTCGACCATGCGCGCGGCGCCGTCGGCGTCGAGGTGCGTGAGCTCGTTCATGGGGAACCCGCCCGCCCTGACGGCCTCAGGCCGCGGCGGGCGCGTGCTCGCGCTGGGCGGCGGCGATGATCTCCTGCAGCTCGCCCTCGCGGCCCTCGCGGATGAGCGCGATCGGGTCCGGGTCGCCGTTGACGATCGACTCGAAGAACGCCTTGCGGTCCTGGTAGGTCGGCAGCGTGCCCTTCGCCCAGCCGCGGACCTCGTTGAGGATGACGGCGAGCCGCGCGTACTCCTCGCCGAACAGCTCGGAGATCTCGCGCTTCATGCGCTTCGCGAGCGCGGGCGAGGCGCCGGCGGTCGAGATCGCGATCGCGAGCGGCCCGGTCCGGACGATCGCGGGGAGGATGAAGTTGCACAGCGGCGGGACGTCGACGATGTTGACGAGCATCGCGCGGCGCTCCGCGTCCTCGTAGATGCGGATGTTCGTCTCCGTCGAGTCCGTGCAGGCGATGACGATGAAGACGCCCTCGAGATCCTCGGGGCCCGCGTACTCGCGCTTCTCCCACGAGATCGAGCCCTCGGCGGCGAGCTTCTCGAGCTCGGGACCGACGTCGGGCGAGACGACGGTGACGTCCCCGTCGCAGGCGAGGAGGCCCTCGGCCTTCTCGAGCCCCATCTCACCTCCGCCGATGACGACGCACCGGCGGCCCTTGAGCTTGAGGCAGGCGATGTAGAACGGCGTCTCCAGCATGTCCTTCACGCAGGTCTGGTCGCAGATCCCGCGCTTGAACTGGCAGACGCATTCCTTTCCGGCGTAGGCGGCGGCAGGCATGGTCATCCCAGGGTACTCACACGTACTGTCTCGGGATGACCCCTCAGGACGCCTACTTCGCCGACGACGCCCTCGTCCGCCGGGTCCACGGCGAGCAGGCCCTCGCGTTCTGCGGCGGCCGCGCGCTCCTCCTCATGGCCGCGCACCCCGTCGCCTTCGAGGGGTTCTTCATGTCGACGGGCTCGCTCGACGAGCCCTACGAGCGCCTGCGGCGCACCGGCGTCGTCATGGACACGATCGTCTTCGGCCGCCGCAGCGACGCCGACCGCATGGCCGCGCGCGTGCGCGCCGCGCACCGGCGCGTCCGCGGCGTCCTGCCCGCCGACGCCGGCCGCTTCCCCGCCGGGACGCCGTACCGCGCCGACGACCCGCAGCTCCTCCTCTGGATCCTCGCCTGCCTCGTCGACTCCGCGCTCCTCACCTACGAGCGGCTCGTGGAGCCGCTCACCCCCGCCGAGCGCGAGCGCTACTGGCAGGAGTACAAGGTGATCGGCAAGCGGTTCGGCCTCGCGAAGAAGGACGTCCCCCGCACGATCGACGACTTCGACGCCTACATGGCGTCGATGGTCGCCTCCGACGACCTCCACGTCACCGACACGGCGCGCGATCTCGGCCGCGAGATCGTCCTGCGTCCACCCGTGCCGGTGCACATGCGCCCACTCGTCGAGCTCGCCAACCAGGTGACGGTCGGCTGGCTCCCGCCCCGCGTGCGGCGCATGTACGGGCTGCGCTGGGACCCCGCGCGCGCCATCGCGCTGCGCGGGGGCGCCGAGTACGCGCGTCGCGTCGTCGTCCCGCTCCTCCCCGAGCGCTGGCGGCTCGTGCCGAGCGCTCGCGCGGCGGCGTAGGCGCCTCAGCGACGGCGTAGCGAGCGGGCGACGCGCCCCGCGACGCGCGCGACGGGGAGCGCGCCGTGCCGCAGCGCCCGCTCGCGGTCCTGGTCGCGCTGCGACCGCGACTCCGTGATCGCGCGGGCCGCACGGGTGACGTCGGCGTCGTAGGGGAACCACCAGAACGGCCGGCCGCGCGGCGGGTCCCACATGACGACCTTCGGCTCCGCGCACGTGCGCAGCGCGACCGCGCCGCGCGCGCGGCCGAGGCCGCTGCCGGCGACGCCGCCCCACGGGAGCTGCGGCGCGCTGCGGGCGACGAGGTGGTCGTTCATCCACACCATCCCGACGCGCAGCTCGCGGGCGATCCGCGCGCCCTTGTAGCGGTCGGCCGTCCACACCGAGGCGCCGAGCCCGAGCTCGCCCTCGTTCGCGCCGGCGATCGCCTCCTCCTCGGAGTCGACGACGGTGACCGCGAGGACGGGCCCCGGGGCCTCCTCGCGCCAGATGCGCATCTCCGGGGTGGTGCCCGTGAGGATCGTCGGGGCGACGAACGCGCCGCTGAGGCCGTCGACCGCGATCGGTCCTCCGGTGTGCCGCTGGGCGCCGGCGGCGACCGCCTCCTCGACGAGGTCGGTGACGCGGGCGGCCCTCTCACGGCCGACGAGCGGGCCGACGTGCGTCGCCGGGTCGTCGGGATCGCCGACGCGCAGGGCGCCGGTCGCCGCGATCGCCGTGCGCAGGAAGCGGTCGGCGACCTCGCGCAGGACGAAGACCCGCTCGATGCTCCCGCCGCACTGGCCCGCGTTCGCGAACGCGCCCCACACGGCTCCGTGGGCGGCGCGGTCGACGTTCGCGTCGGCGCAGACGATCGCGGCGTCCTTGCCGCCGAGCTCGAGGACGCTGCGCTTGAGGCCGCGGGCGCACGCCTCGAGGACGTCCCGGCCCGCCTCGAGGGAGCCGGTGAAGCGGATCTGCGCGACCGGCGCCTCGACGAGCGCCCCGCCGACGTCGGCGTGGCCGTGTGCGACCTGGAGGAGGCCCTCCGGCAGGCCGGCGCGGGCGAAGATGCGCGCGATGCGGTCGCCCGCGAGGCAGGCGTGCGGCGAGGGCTTGAGGACGACGCCGTTGCCGGCGAGGAGCGCGACGGCGACGTCGCCGAGCGGCGTCGCGAAGGGCTCGGTCGCCGGGCCGATGACGCCGACGACCCCGAGCGGCTCGTAGGACCAGCGCGCGCGGGCGAACGGGCGCAGCACCCGGCTGAGGGGCGCGCGCTCGCCGGCGAGGATGTCCGGCCCCGCCTCGGCGAGCCACTGGAGGGTCTCGACGGCGGGGAGGATCTCCATCACCTCCACCTCCGCCCGGGGCCTTCCTTGCTCGCGGCGCAGGAGGTCCGCGATCTCGGGCGCCTCGTCGATGACCGCCTGGGCCGCCCGCCGCATGTAGCGGGCCCTGTCGCGCAGTCGCAGCTGGGCCCAGAGGGGCTGGACCGCCGCCGCCCCCTGGACGGCAGCGTCCACCTCCCCGGCGGGCGTCGCGGGGACGGTGCCGAGGGAGGCGCCGTCGACCGGGCTGAGAGCCTCGAGCCGGGGCGCGTCGCGCGTCGGGGACAGTGACCGGTCCGCCATGGGCCGCGATTCTCGCACCCCGGCGGGCGGCGGCCGGTTCGCCCCGCTCAGGCGGCGCGGGTGAGCGAGGCGAGGCCGGCCGTGAGTGCGGCCGCCGAGCCCGGGGCGAGGGACTCGTCGGCGAGGAGCGTGACGGTGTCGGGGCGGTCGCGCGCGCACGTCGCGTAGCCGACGAGCGTCTCGCGGCCGTCGATCCAGGCGCTCGCGCACAGGACGCTCTCGCGGACCGGGTCGAAGCGCAGGACGCGGGCGACGTCGAGATCCGAGAGCTCGAGGCCGAGGCGCTCGTGCAGCTCGCGGAGCCGCAGGCGGTCGCGGGCCTGGGGCAGGCGGATCCTCAATCGCGATCCGTCGCCGTGGTGGGGGTGGGAGTAGAGAGTCATGTGTGCGCTGACCGGTCGAGGTCGCCGCTCCTCAGTACCCCGCTCCCGGCATCCGAACCGGGGAGGGGGCCCGTGTGACGAGATGCACACGGCGAACGGCTGTTCGAGTCTACGCATCGAACGTACGTGCGGATGACAAGTTGCGCGCTGGGCGCGTTCTTTCACGGGTCCTTCACGTCTCGAGGCCGCGTGCGCGGCGCACGGCGGCGAGCCTCTCGCGCTGCGAGGACTCGTCCTCGTCGGGCAGGTAGAAGCGCGCCCCGGAGACCTCGGGCGGCATGACGTCCTGCGGCGTGACGTGCGCCGGGCGGTCGTGGGGGTAGTCGTACCCGGGCTCCTTGCGGTTCGCCGACCGCACGTACGCGGGCGGCGGAGCGGCGCCGTGCTCACGGACGTGCGCCCGGGCCGCCGCGATCGCGCGGTAGGCGGCGTTCGACTTCGGGGCGAGCGAGAGGTGGACGGCGCACTGCGCGAGCGCGTGCTGGGCCTCGGGCATCCCGACCTGGTGGACCGCCTGCATCGTCGCGACCGCGAGCGGGAGCGCCGTCGGGTCGGCGAGGCCGACGTCCTCGCTCGCGAGGATGACCATGCGCCGCGCGATGAACCGCGGCTCCTCGCCCGCCTCGAGCATGACCGCGAGGTAGTAGAGCGACGCGTCGGGGTCCGAGGCCCGCGTCGCCTTGATCCACGCGCTCATCGTGTCGTAGTGCTGGTCGCCCTTCTTGTCGAAGCGGATCGCGCGCCGCTGCAGCGCGTCCTCGGCCGTGTCGAGGGTGACGCGGTCGCCGGCCGTCGCGGCGAGCTCGAGCGCGCCGAGGGCCGTCCGCGCGTCCCCGCCGGCGCGGTCGGCGAGGAACGCGAGCGCCTCGTCGTCGACCGCGACCTCGCCGAGCTCGCCGCGGTCCAGCGCGCGGTCGAGCACCGCGCGGACGTCCTGCGCGGTGAGCGCCCGCAGCTCGTAGAGCCGGACGCGCGAGAGCAGCGCCGCGTTGACCTCGAAGCTCGGGTTCTCCGTCGTCGCGCCGATGAGCGTGACGAGCCCCTCCTCGACCGCGGGGAGGAGGGCGTCCTGCTGGGCCTTGTTGAAGCGGTGGATCTCGTCGAGGAAGAAGACGGTCGGCCGCCCGCCGCGGCGCCGCTCCCGCGCCCGCTCGATGAGCGCGCGCACCTCGGCGCGCCCGGCCTCGACGGCGCTCAGCTCCTCGAAGGCGGCGTTCGCCGCCCCGGCGACGATGCGCGCGAGCGTCGTCTTCCCCGTCCCGGGCGGCCCGTGGAGGAGCATCGAGTGCGGGTGGCCGGTCTCGATCGCCCGCCGCAGCGCCGACCCGGGTGCGAGGACGTGGTCCTGCCCGACGACCTCGTCGAGCGAGCGGGGACGCATCCGCGCGGCGAGCGGCGCGTCCGCGGCCGGCTCGGCGGCGGGCGGCGGCCGGTCGCCCGCCGGCTCGCGACCGGGCTCGGGGTCGAAGAGCGAGTCCACCCGACGAGGATCCCGCGCGCAGCGGACGGGGCGGGCGTGGGGTGGTGGTGGCGCGGGGTGTGACGGAGGCGCCGGGGGGCACCGTCGCGCCGTTCTGCGACGTCCGTTCAAGTTCATCGGTGGCGGTCCGATCAACGGCAGAGCGCCAGGTGCAACATCGGTTGCGTCGTGCCTGGCTCCTATCGATCCATCGGAAGGTGTGGGAATGTCGAGGCGCCTCGCGTGGTCGTTCGTGGCGACGGTCATCGTCATGGCCGGTTGGCTCGCCGCAGTCGTGCCCGCGCGGGCGCAGTCGTCGTGTTCGGCGACGTGGACGGGGGCGGTGAGCTACTGGTATCACGACGCGGGGAACTGGTCGTCGGGGTCGGTGCCGTCGTCGAGCGATGTGGCGTGTCTGCCGGCGGGCGCGGGCGTGTGGATCGGGTCCTCGGTGTCGGTGGGCGCGCTGGTCGGCGCGCAGGCCGGGGTGTGGGTGACTCCAAGCGGTTCGCTGACGCTCACCGACGCGGCGACGTTGTCCGAGTTGGAGAGCTATCATTAGACCGGCGGGGTACTGACGGGCGCCGGCGATGTGCTCGTGACCGATTCGTTCATCTGGTCCAACGGGACGATGAGCGGGTCGGGGACCCTGGGTGTCGGGTCCGGGGTGACGGCGTCGTTCGGGCACTCCTCGGCCTATGGGCGGGTGATCCTCGGGCGCACGCTGCGCAACTACGGTGACCTGACGTGGGCGACGGGCCAGCTGCAGGGGCTCTCGGGCGCGGTGATCGACAACCGCGGCACGCTGCGTCTGGATTCGGAGGCCGGCTCCGGTGTGTACGGGTCCGGGACGCTGTTGAACGAGGGGTCGTTGGAGAAGTCGTCGGGGACGGGCCTGTCGCAGGCCTCGTGGCCGGTGGTGAACACGGGGTCGGTGCGCGCCCAGAGCGGGCAGCTGCGGTTCACCGGCGGCAGCCCGGCGGGCGCACCGTCGACGGGCAGCTGGCATGCCTCCAGTGGCGCGCAGCTGCAGTTCGTGGGCGGCGCCTACGACCTGGGGTCGCAGGCGCAGATGACGGGCCTGGTGGTGTTGTCCGCCGCGACGGTCGTGGCGGGCAGCGTGCAGGGCCCGTCGGCGTCGCTGGTCGTGGCGGCCAACGCGGTCCTCGACCTCGAGGATGCGGCGACGGCGTCGGTGCTGGCCAGCTACGGGCAGACGGGGACGCTCACCGGCCCCGGCGATCTGCTGGCGACCGACTCGTTCACCTGGTCGGGCGGCACGATGTCGGGCACAGGCACCACCGTCGTCGGGTCTGGGGTCTCAGGCACCTTCGCGCACCCGTCGGCGACGGGGAAGCTGCTTCTGCGGCGCACGCTGCGCAACTACGGGACGCTGGAGTGGGCGACCGGCCTGATCGACGCGGCCGGCGGGGTGCTCGACAACCGCGGCACTCTGCGCATGAACTCCGAGGCCGCGCAGGGCGCCTACGGCGCCGGGCAGCTGCTCAACGCCGGCACGCTGACGAAGTCGGCCGGGACCGGCACCACCCAGCTCGCCCTCGCGGTGGAGAACACCGGGACGGTCGACGTGCAGAGCGGCGGCCTCAAGCTCGCCGCCGGCAGTACCGGTGCGGCCTCGACGGGCACGTGGAGCGCGCAGAGCGCCGCGCAGCTCATGTTCTCCGGCGGCGTCTTCCACCTCGCCGGCGATGCCGAGATGCGTGGGCCGGTCACGATCTCCGGTGCCACCGTGCATGCGGCGAGCATCGACGGCGCCGATGCCTCACTGGTCGTCGGCGGCAGCGGCACGCTCAACCTCACCGACCCGGCGACCACGTCGGTGGTCGCCGACTACGGGCAGACCGGGACCCTCACCGGCCCGGGCGATCTGCGCATCACGACGTCGCTGAACTGGACCCAGGGAACGATGTCGGGGGCCGGTGCCACCATCCTCGATCCCCAGGGCACGGGGACGATCGCGCCGCCCGGCAACTTCGGCCAGGTCCAGCTGGCGCAGCGCGTGCTCGCCAACCGCGGAACGCTCACCTGGTCGATCGGCGAGTTCCTCGGCCGTGACGGCGGTGTGCTGCACAACGAGGGCGAGTACCGCGCCAACTCCGAAGACCCCGACGGCATGAGCGCCGGCACCCCCGGCCCCGTCCTCATCAACGACGGCCAGATCCGCAAGACCGACGGCACCGGCACCACCACCATCGACTGGCCGATCCTCACGCGCGGCACCAGCACCGAGGACACCGGCACCCTCTCCCTCACCGGCGGCCAGCTCGCCGACCTCCCCGCGAACTCCGAGCTCGCCGGCCCCGGCAACCCGGCGATCCCGAATCAGCAGAAGGTGTGCGCGGGCAAGCCGGTGGATTGCGCGACGGGCAACCAGTTCGAGGTGCATACCGATCTGCAGGTCGGTGGCCGCGGCGGCCTCGGTGTGGTGCGCACCTACAACTCGCAGAACGCCGCCGCCAGCACCGCGCCGGGCGCGCACGGCCACGGCTGGTCGGGCTCCTACCGGGAGCGGCTCCAGGTGGATGCGGCGAGCCTGACGGCGACGGTGTGGCATGCGGATGGCAGCACGGTGACGTTCGTGGACTACGGGCAGGGCCGCTACCGCGCCCCCGCCCGGGTGCAGTCGACGTTGGTCGAGCAGCAGGACGGCTCGTTCCTCTACACCCTCCCCACGCAGGTCTCGCTCACGTTCGATTCCGGCGGCCGGCTGCTGAAGCAGGCCGATCGCGACGGCAACGAGGTCACGCTCGCCTACGACAGCAACGACCGCCTCGAGACGGTCACGGACCCGGCGGGCCGTACGCTGGACTACACCTACAACGGTGACGGGACGGTCGCCTCGGTCACCGACCCCGAAGGCCTCACGGTCGAGTACACCTACTCCTCCGGCGAGCTCGTCGGGGTGCAGTACCAGGGGGTCGCGCAGGCGCAGTGGGCGTTCGGCTACGACGCCGAGCATCAGCTGACGTCGATGACCGACGCGCGCGGCCACACCACGACGACCGCCTACGACAGCTCGAACCGGGTGACGTCGCAGACCGATGCGCTGAACCGCACCCGGACCTGGGCCTACGGCACCGACCACACCACGATCACCCACCCGGGCGGCGAGGTGACCCGCCTGGTCCGCGCGGGCGAGCAGCCCGTCTCCGTGACGCGCGGGTATGGGACGGCGAAGGCGGCGACGACCTCGTTCGAGTACGACGCGGTGTTGCGGGCGCCGGTGAAGGTCACCGACCCCGAGGGCCGCGAGACGACCTTCAGCTACGACACCGCAGGGAACCGCACGGCGGTCACGGTCCCCGGCGGCCGACGGACCGAGTGGACCTACAACAGCACCCGCGACGTCACGTCGATGACGACCCCCTCGGGCAGAGCGACGACGTTCGTGCGCGACACCGCCGGCCGCGTGACCGAGGTGCGCCGCACGCTCGTGCGCGCCGGGCAGCCCGATGTCACGCAGGTTCACGCCTTCGCCTACGACACGCACGGCAACCTCCTCACGGAGACCGATCCGCGCGGCAAGACCACGACGCACACCTACAACAGCCGTGGGGATCGGCTGACCACGACCGATCCGCTCGGGCACACCACGAGCCGCACCTACGACGACAACTCCCGCGTCGCAAGCGTGACCAGCGCGCGCGGGCATGAGCAGGGCGCCGATCCGGCGGACTTCACCACGACGATCACCCGCGACCTCCTCGGCCGCCCCACCGGCGCCAGCGGCCCGGAGGGCCGGCAGACCTCGACCAGCTACGACCTGCTCGGGAACGTCACCTCGCGCACCGACGGCGCCAACCGGACCACCACCTACGCCTACGACGCCGAGAACCAGCTCACCCAGGTCACGCGGCCCGGCAACGCGACCGTCCAGACCACCTACGACCCGACCGGGCAGGTCGCGTCGGTCACCGATCCCAACGGCAAGACCACGACCTACACCCGCGACGTCCTCGGCCGCCTCACCGGTGTCGAGGACCCGCTGGGCCGGGACACGACGTTCGCCCGCGACCTGTCGGGCCGGATGAGCTCGCAGACCGACGCCGCCCAGCGCACCCAGACCTACACCTACACCGCCGCCGGGGAGCTCACCGCAGTCGACTACTCCGACGCCGCGATGACCGACCTGTCGTTCACCTATGACGACGACGGGCGGCGGACCGCGATGAGCGACGAGACCGGCCAGACCACGTACGCCTACGACACCCTCGACCGGCTCGTCTCCGTGACCGACGGGGCCGGGAAGACCGTCGCCTACGGCTATGACCTCGCCGACCGGCAGACCTCGATCACCTACCCCGGCGGCCAGGACACCGTCACCCGCACCTTCGACGACGCCGGCCGCATCACCCAGATCACCGACTGGCTCGGGCACACCGTCACCTACGCCTACAACGCCGAAGACCAGCCCACGCAGATCACGTTCCCGACGGGGACCGGGGACACGACCGAGATCGCCTACGACCAGGCCGGCCGCCCGACCACGCAGACGCTCGAGCATCAGGGCACCCCCAGGCAGACCTCCACCGCCACCTACAGCCCGGCCGACCAGATCACCGGGCTCACCGAGACCGGGCAGCTCGCCGCCACGCACGCCTACGGCTACGACACCCAGGGCCGCCTCGCCTCCGACAACAGCGACGCCTACACCGTCGACCCCGCCGGCAACCTCACCGGCCTCCCCGGCGGCGCCACCCTGAGCTACGACGACGCCGGGCAGCTGCAGACCCTCACCCAGGGGCAGGACCAGACCGCCTACACCCACGATCCGCTCGGCAACCGCATCCAGGCCGACCCGACCACCGGCAGCACCGTGGACTACGCCTACGACCAGGCCAACCGGCTCACCGAGGTCGACGACACCACCACCCCCATCGGCTACACCCACGACGCCGACGGGCTACGCGCCACCCGCATCGAGGGCACGCAGACCGACACGCTCACCTGGGACCGCACCGCCGGCGTGCCGCTGCTCATCTCAGACGGCACCCGCCGCTACGTCCACGACCCCGACGGCAAACCGCTCCTCGCGATCACCAACGGCGGGACGCTCAGCGTCCTGCACACCGACCGCCAGGGCAGCGTGCGGCTCATCACCGATGCGACCGGCACCGTGGAGGCGACCCGCAGCTACGACGCCTACGGCAACCCCACAGCGAGCACCGGCACCACCTCGATGAGCAATTGTCAAATGTTGTGGATAGGGCGATGAAGGGTGATCAGGCGGCG
>NZ_JBLKKY010000028.1:0-51463 GCF_059438195.1 Paraconexibacter sp. | reverse complement strand
CGCGGACGGTGAAGTGGACGTTGCACTGGCCCGGGCAGAGCGTGCAGACCGAGCCGCCGCCCTCGATGTCCCAGGGCCGCGCGCGGAAGCGGTACGGGCGCGAGGTGAGCGCGCCGACGGGGCAGAGCTCGATGATGTTGCCGCTGAACGGCGCGACGTAGGGATGCCCGTCGAAGGTGCCGACGTAGGTCGCGGCGCCGCGATCGTGGAGGACGAGCTGGTAGTCCTCGCTGATCTCCTGGCTGAACCGCACGCAGCGGTAGCAGAGGATGCAGCGCTCGCGGTCGATCGCGATGAGCGGCGAGAGGGCGAGCGGCTTCTCGAAGTGGCGCTTCGGCTCGATGAAGCGGCTCTTCCCGCCGCCCCAGCCGAAGCTGATGTCCTGCAGCGGGCACTCGCCGCCCTTGTCGCAGACCGGGCAGTCGAGCGGGTGGTTGACGAGGAGGAACTCGACGACGGCCTCCTGCGCCTCCTTCACCCGCGGCGTCTGCGTGTGGACGATCATCCCGTCCTTCACGGGCGTCGAGCACGCGGTCTGGAGCTTCGGGATGCCCTCGATGTCGACGAGGCACATCCGGCAGGCGCCGACGGGGGCGCCGAGCTTCGGCTCGTAGCAGAAGACGGGGATCTCGACGTCGCCGAGCTTCGCAGCGTCGACGAGCATCATGTTCTCGGGCGCCTCGACCTCCCGACCGTCGATCGAGAAGGTGATGGTGCGCGTCGCGGGGCGGGGCATGCGTCTCCGGGATCGGCCTTCTAGGCGGCGACGGACGGCTCGGTGAGCGCGGAGTCGTCGGGGTAGGGATCGGCCTCGCGGGCGCGCTCGATGTGCTCCTCGAACTCCGTGCGGAACTTCGTGATCATCGAGGCGACCGGCATCGCCATCGCGTCGCCGAGGACGCAGAGGCAGTTGCCCATGATCTGGTCCTGGACCGAGGCCATGATGTCGAGGTCCATGGGCGTCGCGAGGCCGGTGCGGACGCGCTCGAGCATCTTCACCGTCCAGTTCGTGCCCTCGCGGCACGGCGTGCACTTCCCGCACGACTCGTGCTTGTAGAACTTCGCGAGCTTGAGGCAGACCTCGACGACCGAGCTCTGGTCGTCGCAGACGATGATCGCGCCGGAGCCGAGCATCGAGCCGGCCTTCGCGAGGGTGTCGAAGTCGTAGGGGAGGTCGAGGTCGTCGCCGGTGAGGACCGGGGACGACGAGCCGCCCGGGAACCAGAACTTCACGCTGCGGCCCTCGCCGGGACCGCCGGCGAGCCCGTAGATGATGTCCCGCGAGCTCATGCCGAGCTCGATCTCGTAGTTGCCGGGCCGCGTGACGTGGCCGGAGACGCTCACGAGCTTCGTGCCCGTCGAGTTGTCGACGCCGAGCTTCGCGTACTCGGTCGCGCCCATCTCGACGATGTGGGGCAGCGTCGCGAGCGTCTCGACGTTGTTGATGAGCGTCGGGCCCTGGTAGAGGCCCTGGTTCGCGGGGAACGGGGGCTTGAGGCGCGGGTTGCCGCGCTTGCCCTCGAGGGAGTCGAGGAGACCCGTCTCCTCGCCGCAGATGTAGGCGCCGGCGCCGCGGTGGACCCACAGCTCGAGCGAGACGCCCGAGCCGAGGATGTTGTCGCCGAGGTAGCCGGCGGCCTTCGCCTCCTCGATCGCCTCCTCGAGGATCGACGCCTGCTCGGCGTACTCCCCGCGGATGTAGATGAAGGCACGGGTCGCGCCCGCCGCGTAGGCGGCGATGATCATGCCCTCGATGAGCATGTGCGGGCACTTCTGCATGAGCTCGCGGTCCTTGAAGGTGCCCGGCTCCGACTCGTCGGCGTTGCAGACGAGGTACTTGTCCATGTCCCCGTGCGGCATGAAGGACGCCTTCGTGCCCATCGAGAACCCCGCGCCGCCGCGGCCGCGCAGGCCGGAGGCCTTGAACTCCTCGACGAGCGCCTCGCGCGGCATCGAGAACGCGCGCTGGAGGCGGTCGTAGCCGCCGCGCGCCTTGTAGACGTCGAGCGTGTTCAGGCCCGGCTCGTCGATGTTCTTGAAGAGGATCGCCTGGCTCATGAGGTGGTCGCGTTGGGGTCGACGCTCTTGCGGCGGATGAGGCGCTTCTCGGGCAGCGGCTCCGCGCCGTCGCGGATCTGCTGCACGAGGTCCGGGACCTCGTCGAGCTCGACGGGCCCGACGTAGGCGCCGTTCACCGAAGCCATGGGCGCGATGTCGCACGCGCCGAGGCACTCGAAGCCGCGGACGTTGAAGTCGGGATCGCCGTCGGTCTCGTCGAGCATCCTCTGCAGGAGGTCGTCCGCGCCGCGCAGCGAGCACGAGATGTTCGTGCAGACGTAGACCGTGTGGCGGCCGACCGGCTTCGTCTCGAGCATGTCGTAGAAGCCGGCGACGGCGATGAGGTAGCCGGGCGTGAGCCGCATGACGCAGGCGACCTGCTCGATGGCCTGCGGCGAGCACCAGCCGTGCAGGCGCTGGGCCGCGGCGAGCGCGGGGATCGAGGCGCTGCGCCGGTCCGGGTAGCGGGCCATGAGGTCCTCGATCTCGGCCCGCAGCTCAGCGGGGACGGGCGTCACCGCGGGGTCGGGGACGGCGGCGGGGTCCTTCTCGAGGTCGACGGCGTCGTCCCAGCCCGGGACGCGCGACCGCGTCGACGAGCGGGGGATCTCGCCGCTGCCGACGTGCTGGCCGTAGAGGTCGCGGTTCACCGGTCGATGCCTCCGAGGACGGGGTCGAGCATCGCGAGCGTCGCGATGAGGTCCGCGATGTAGGCGTCCTTGCACATCGGCGCGGTCGCCTGGAGGTTGACGAACGAGGGGTCGCGCATGTGGACGCGCGCCGGCTTCGAGCTGCCGTCGGAGCGCACGAAGCACGCGAGCTCGCCGCGGGGCGCCTCGCACGGGTGGTAGACCTCGCCCGGCGGGACGCGGAAGCCCTCCGTGACGAGCTTGAAGTGATGGATGAGGGCCTCCATCGACGTCGCCAGCTCGTGACGCGGCGGCAGGGCGATCTTGCGGTCGTCGACCATGAACCGCCCGTCGGGGAGGTTGTCGATCGCCTGGTCGATGATCTTCACCGACTCCTCCATCTCCGCGAGGCGGACGATGAAGCGGTCGTAGTTGTCGCCGACCGTCCCGACCGGGATCTGGAAGTCGAACTCCTCGTAGGAGCAGTACGGCATCGCCTTGCGGAGGTCCCACGGATTGCCCGCGGCGCGCAGGAGCGGGCCGGTGACGCCGAGATCGAGGAGCGTCTTCTCGTCGAGCGTGCAGACGTGCTTGAGCCGCTGCAGCGCGATCTCGTTCTTGTAGAGCATGTCGCGGTACTGGCCGACGCGCTCGGGCATCTCCGCCGTGAACTTCCTGACGTTCTCGATCCAGCCGTCCGGCACGTCCTCGATGACGCCGCCGACCTGGAAGTAGCGCGTGTGCATGCGCTGGCCGGTCGACTGCTCGAAGAGGTCGAGGACCTTCTCGCGCTCGCGGAAGCAGAACCAGAACATCGACATCGCGCCGAGGTCGAGGGCGCTCGTCCCGAGCCACACGAGGTGGCTCATGATGCGGTTGAGCTCCATGTGCGCGACGCGCAGGTACTGCGCGCGCTTGGGCACCTCGACGTCGAGGAGCATCTCCACCGCGCCGCAGTACGCGTAGGCGTTGAAGAAGTAGGAGAGGTAGTCCATCCGCTCGATGACGGGGATGACCTTCCAGTAGCTCTTGTCCTCGGCCGTCTTCTCGATGCCGGTGTGGACGTAGCCGATGATCGGCTTGAGGTCGCGGACGATCTCGCCGTCGAGCGTGACGAGGAGCCGCAGGACGCCGTGCGTGGCGGGGTGGTGCGGCCCCATGTTGAGCGTGAGAAGCTCGTCCTCGAGCTCGCCGACCGGGTGCTGCATCTCGGAGAGGTCGATCGACTCCTCCATCCGCCGGTAGGTCGACTTCGTCGACTGCGACTGCAGCTCGCTCACTTCGTCCACCCCGGGACCTCGTCCTCGTTGTAGGTGAAGAGCACCGGCTCGCCCCCGATCGGGAAGTCGCGGCGCTGGGGGTGGCCCTCGTAGTCCTCCGGCATGAGGATGCGCCGGTGGTCCGGGTGGCCTTCGAAGATGACGCCGAACATGTCGTAGACCTCGCGCTCCTGATGGTTCGCGGTCGGCCATGCGGGCGTGACGGAGGGGACGACGGGCTTCTCGGTGTGGACCCGCGTCTTGACGTTGATCCGGTCGAGGCCGGCCATGTCGAGGAGCTCGTAGTGGACGCCGAGGCGCGGCTCCTCGGGGAAGTAGTCGACCCCGTGGACGCTCGCGAGGAAGTCGTAGCCTCGCTCGCGGAGACGCTCGAGGACGTCGGGGACGTGAGGGGCGGCGACGAGCAGCGTCGCGCGGCCGCGGAAGTGGAGCGTGCCGAGGATGGCCTCGGGCAGCGCGTCGCGGAGCTCGCCGGCGACGAGCTCGAGGCCGGTCGCGTCAGGCACCGTCGCGCTCCTCGCCGGGCTTCATGACCGTCAGCTCCTGGGCTCGCCGCATGAGGTCGTCGCCCTCGTCGGGGAGGACCTCGACCGTGTCCGTCGCGCCGTAGCGGCTGCGCCAGCCGAGGCTCGGGTCGAGCTGGATCTGGGCGCGGAGCTTGAGGATCCCGTGCATGAGCGCCTCGGGCCGCGGCGGGCAGCCCGGGACGTGGACGTCGACCGGCATGAACTTGTCGGCCGGGACGATGGCGTAGTTGTTGAACACGCCCATCGACGAGGAGCACGCGCCCATGGCGATCGCCCACTTCGGCTCGAGCATCTGGTCGTAGATGCGGCGGACGACCGGCGCCATCTTGATCGAGACCCGGCCCGACAGGATGAGGAGGTCGGCCTGGCGCGGGCTCGCGCGGAACGCCTCGAAGCCGAACCGCGCGACGTCGACGCGGGCGGCGACGATGCTCATCATCTCGATCGCGCAGCAGGCGAGGCCGAACGTCGCGGGGAACATCGCGTTGCCGCGGGCCCAGGCGACGGCCTTGTCGAGCGTCGTCGTGATGATGCGCTCCTCGACGTACTTCTCGAGGTCCTCGCCCTCGAGGTCGCCGCGGAGCATGTCGCGGGCGCGGAGCTGCCGGACGCGGAAGTCCTCGGCGCTCTCGCCGGTGGTGAGCTTCTGACGAGTGACGTCCATGTGCGCTGCTCCTTCCTATCGCCACTCGAGCGCCCCGCGGCGCCACACGTACACGAGGGCGACCGTGAGGAGAGTGATGAAGACGGAGATCTCGATGAGGGCGAAGGTCCCGAGCTCCTTGAGCTGGACCGCGACCGGGTAGAGGAAGAGGACCTCGATGTCGAAGAGGATGAAGAGCATCCCGACGAGGTAGAAGCTGATCCCGAACCGGAAGTTCTTCTTGACGTCGGAGGGGAGGCCGCACTCGTACGGATCGGACTTGCTCCCGACCGCCATCTTCTTGCGCGGGCCGAACAGCGTGTTGAGGAACGCGAAGGCGAGGCCGACGACGCCTCCGAGCGCGAGGAAGACGATGGCGGGGGCGTAGGAGCGCAGCACGAACTCCGGTTCTATCAGTTTCGAGCGCTGAGCCGCGCCTGCTTGTGACACACCGTCACGAAGTGACGATCGGCACGTGCGCGAGGGCTCCGAAGCGCCTCGTCAGGTCGCGGGCGGCCGGTCGCGGCGGGGGCGTGGCAGGATCCGCGACGTGGAGTCGACCGCCCAGGTGACGGCCATCGCCGTCGCGTCCCTCAACGCCGTCGCCGGTCTCGTCGGCGCGTGGCTCTGGTGGCGCGTCGAGACGGCGAGCGTCCTCTTCTGGCGGCTCGTCCGCGTCGGGCAGGCCGCGGCGGCGGGGATGGCCCTCGTCGCGGGCGTGCTGTTCGCCTCCGGCGCCGAGCCCGAGGACGGCCTGCTCTGGCTCTATCTCCTCCTCCCGGTGCCGGTCGGCTTCGTCGCCGAGCAGCTGCGGGCGGTGAGCGCGCAGACCGTCCTCGACGCGCGCGGCCTGCAGGACGCCCAGCAGATGCGGGACCTCGACGCGGCGACCCAGCGCTCGATCGTCGTCCAGATCGTCCGCAAGGAGATGGGCGTCATGACGATCGCCGCCCTGACGATCGCGTTCCTCGCGGTCCGGGCGCTCGGGGTCACCGAGGGGCTGTAGCGCGGACCGTCTCGCCGTCGCCCCCGGGCGACGGTTTGGGTGGGGCTCAGCGGTCGAGGCAGGACGGGTCGAGGCCCGCGTAGCGGCCTCCGAAGAAGACGAGCGGCTCGCCCTCCGGGGCGACGTGGACCTCCGTCACCGCGCCGATGCCGATCGCGTGGTCGCCGCCGGGGAGCATCTCGCGCAGGTCGCACGCGAGCCAGGCGAGCGCGTCGTCGAGCACCGGGACGCCGCCCGCCTCCCGATGCGTCGCCGCCGCGAACTTCTCGTCCTGCGGGCGCTTGCTCGCGAACGCCGTCGCGACGTCCTCCTGGTCGGCGCGCAGGACGTTGACGGCGAAGCGTCCCGCCGCCTCGACGGCCGGCAGCGTCCGCGAGCCGCGGTCGAAGCAGACGAGGAGGAGGAGCGGATCGAGCGAGAGCGAGGTGACGGCGTTCGTCGTGAGCCCCGCCGGGCCGTCGGGGCCCGAGCACGTCACGACCGCGACCCCGGTCGGGAAGCGGCCGATCGCGGCGCGGTAGGAGGTCGGGTCCACGGCGGTCACGCCCGAACCGTAGTACGCGCTGCCGGAGGGAAGGGGGCGACCCGGCGCCGACCGGTGGTTGCCGCCGTTCACGACGCCGCGCGGTATGTGCAAGAGCGCGGCCGGTCGCGGGCCGGCGCCGGGTCTCGACGCCGTGATTCGACGCGGCGGGCCCGGGTCCTGCGTCGTTCAGGGCTCGGCGCCGTCGCCCACGATGAGCGTGCCGGTCTGCCCGAGATCGTCGTGGTTGCCGATCGTGCACACGAGCTCGTACTTCCCCGGCCCGAGGGTGAACGTGCCGCTCGACGACTCGCCCGGGAACATCGTGTCCTCGACCTCGCCGAAGACCTCCTGGGCCTGGCCGCGCTCGCGGTCGAGCGAGCGCACCTTGAGGTTGTGCGTGAGCTTCCCGGTGTTGGTCGCGACGAGCGTCACCTCCCCGGAGGGCACCTGGACCACCTGGGGCTCGATGCGGTACTCCGAGAGCTCGACGCGGATCTCCCCACCGGGGACGGAGACGGGATCGGGCTCGCCGTCGCAGCCCGCGAGCGCCATGGCGCCAGCGGACAGGACGACGGCCGCCCAGGACGTGGCGCGCGGTTCCGGCATCGCTTTCGTATGATGCCGCCGCCATGCGTTTTCGCGTCGTCACCGCCACCGCTCTCGCCGCCCTCGCCGCCGGAGGCCTCGCTGCCTGCGGCTCCGAGGACAACGACTTCGCGAACGCCGGCGGCTACCTCGAGCGGGGCTCCGAGCTCTTCGTCGAGCGCTGCTCCGGCTGCCACACGCTCGACGCGGTGGGGGCGAACGGCGGCGCCGTGAGCGTCAACGACCGCGAGCGCGTCGACGGCCCGAACTTCAACGTCCGCCCCGAGGACCTCGACACCGTCCTCTACGCGATCCGCAACGGCGGGTTCGGCGGCGGCATCATGCCCGAGAACATCGTCGTCGGCGAGGACGCGATGGCGGTCGCCCGCTTCCTCACCGAGGTCGCCGGCTACAAGCGCGACAGCGGCGTCCTCGGCGGCACGGACAGCTCCGACCTCAGCTCCTCCGCGCCGTGACGAGCGCGACGCCCGGGCCCTCGCCCGCGCGTCCCTCGCTCCACACCGTCGTCCCCGACCGCGTGAAGATCCTGCGGTCCTCGACGACGTAGCCCTCGAGGAGCGCGTCGAGTCCATCGTCGTCGTAGGTGCGCTGGAGCGCGTCCTCGGCCGCCTCGCCGAACGGCACGGTGAGGACGAGGACACCGCCGGGACGCAGGAGGTCGCGGGCGCGGCGCAGCGCCGCGAGATCGGCTCGCTCGCCGCCGGCGTCGTCGCCCTCGTAGTGCCCGAGGCCGAAGTGCTCGACCGAGGACAGCGCGACGGCCGCGTCGAACGGGCCGATGCCCTCCGGGAGCTCCTCGGCCCGGCAGCGGCGGAGCGTGAGGCGCGGGTGCTCGACCGGCACGCCGCGCGGGTCGACGACCTCGACGTCGAGCCCGAGCGAGGCGAGGGAGAGCGCGACCGTGCTCTCACCGCCGCCGAGGTCGAGCACGCGCCGCGCGCCGCGCGCGAGCAGGACGCCGAAGACGTAGGGCTGCTCGAGGATCCGCTCGGTGACGTGGAGGACGTCCACGCCTCCCGGCCTGTGCTGGACGGGGACCGGCGGGTTGAGGAAGAGGCCCGCCTGCGCCGCGAAGCCGTCCGGGCCGTTCGCCCAGTCGAGGAAGGTCGCGGTGCGCTCGTCGAGCGCTCCGAGGGCGAGCGGGCCCTCGTCGGGGCGGGCCTCCGGGAGGCCCTGCGCCGTGAGCGAGAGCCGCGAGAGGCGCTGGAGGTCGTCGATGCGGTCGTGGATCGTGGGCCGCGGCCCGTCGTGCAGCCCGAGGCGGTCGTCGAGGAGCGAGATGCCCCACTCCACGCGCTTGTCGAGCGCGCGGCGCAGCGGTGCGCTCACCGCGCGGGCGGTGCGGCGCGCACGGCCTCCTCGGGCGCCCATGCCGTCGCGCGCGCCGGAGGGGGTCAGGCGTCCTTCTCGAAGCCGAGCGAGAGCG
Organism: Paraconexibacter sp.; assembly: GCF_059438195.1. Classification (NCBI taxonomy): domain Bacteria; kingdom Bacillati; phylum Actinomycetota; class Thermoleophilia; order Solirubrobacterales; family Paraconexibacteraceae; genus Paraconexibacter; species Paraconexibacter sp. Next base: position 42,762 of record NZ_JBLKKY010000028.1, on the reverse strand, counting down.
AGTTGATGCAGAAGCGCTGCCCGCCGCGGTCGCGCGGCCCGTCGTCGAAGACGTGCCCGAGGTGCGAGCCGCACGTCGCGCAGAGGACCTCCGTGCGGATCATCCCGTGGCTGTCGTCGGGCCGGAGCACGACCGCCTCGTTGTCCGCCGGCTCGACGAAGCTCGGCCAGCCGCTCCCCGAGTCGTACTTCGCGTCGCTCGAGAAGAGGTGCGCGCCGCAGGCGCCGCACGTGAACGCGCCGTCCTCCTTCACGTGGAGGAGCTCGCCGCTGAACGGCGGCTCGGTCCCCGCGCGACGGAGGATCTGGTAGCGGTCCGGCCCGAGCTCCTCGCGCCATTCCTCGTCGGACTTCTGCACCTTCGGCTCCATACGACGAGCGTATCGGGCGAGCGGTAGCGTCCGGGCGCGATGCTCGATCTCAAGCTCCTGCGCAGCGACCCCGAGGGCGTCCGCGCGGCACTCGCCCGGCGCGGCGACGACGGCCGCCTCGACCCCGTGCTCGCCCTCGACGAGCGCCGGCGCGCTCTCATCCCGCAGGTGGAGGGCCTCCGTGCCGAGCAGAACTCCGCGGGCCAGGCGATCGCGAAGGCGAAGCAGGCCGGGGAGGACGCGACCGAGGCGCTCGCCGCGATGAACGACGTGAAGGCGCGCGCGAAGGCCCTCCAGGACGAGCTCTCCGGGGTCGAGGAGCAGCTGCAGTCCGCGCTCGCGACGCTGCCGAACCTGCCGGACCCGAGCGCCGCCCCGCAGGACACGGTCGTCCGCGAGGTCGGCGAGGCCGTGCAGCCGGTCGCCGAGCCGAAGGACCACCTCGAGCTCGCGGGCGCGATGATCGACATGGAGCGCGCGGCGAGGCTGAGCGGCTCGCGCTTCGCCTACCTCCGCGGCGACCTCGTCCTCCTCGAGCTCGCGCTCGTGCAGTGGGCCCTCGGGCTCCTCCGCGGCCGTGGTCACGAACCGGTCATCCCGCCCGTGCTCGTCCGCGAGGAGGCGCTCTACGGCACCGGGTTCCTCCCCGACACCGAGCAGCAGATCTACCGGACCGCCGACGACGACCTCTACCTCGTGGGCACGAGCGAGGTCGCGCTCGCCTCTCTCCACGCGGGCGAGATCCTCGAGGCCGCGAGCCTCCCGCGGCGCTACGCGGGGTTCTCCCCCTGCTTCCGCCGGGAGGCCGGCGCCGCCGGCAAGGACACGCGCGGGATCTTCCGCGTCCACCAGTTCGACAAGGTCGAGATGTTCTGCTTCGTCGAGCCGGACGCCTCCGGCGAGGAGCACGAGCGGATCCTCGCGATCGAGGAGGAGATCCTCGGGGCGCTCGGGATCCCGTACCGCGTCGTGAACATCGCGGTCGACGACCTCGGGGCGAGCGCCGCGAAGAAGTACGACTGCGAGGCGTGGATCCCGAGCCAGGGGCGGTATCGCGAGCTGACGTCCTGCTCGAACACGACCGACTTCCAGGCCCGCCGGCTCGACATCCGCTACCGGCCGGAGGGCGGGAAGCCCGCGACGCTCCACACCCTCAACGGGACGGCCGTCGCGGTCGGGCGGACGATCATCGCGATCCTCGAGAACCACCAGCGCGACGACGGGACGGTGGCGATCCCGGAGTGCCTCGTCTCGGCGGGGGCCCCGGCGGTCGTCGGTCCCGTGGAGGAGGGCGCATGACCTACACGGCCGATGAGGGGCGCCGCGAGATCCTCGATCGTCTCCGCGAGGGGATCGAGGCGCTCGGCGAGGCGCTCGCCGCGCTCGGGGAGGCCTACGAGCTCCTCGACGAGACGACGGGCGACCGCATGGAGGAGCAGCTCTTCCGGCCGCTCCAGACCGCGTCCGGGCTCGCGCAGCGCGCCCACGCGGGCTTCGCCGCCCGGCACGGCCTCGAGGCGCCGCGCGTCCCTCCGGCCGGTGCGCGGAGCCCGGCGAGCGGGATCCGGGCGCTCGTCGACGACGCGGTCGACTCCGCGCACTCCGCCGACGAGACGCTCGGCGACCTCCAGGACACGATGCTCCCCGTCGAGGTCGGCGACGAGGAGCTGCGGGACGCCCTCTCGGCCGTGCGGCGCGCGATCGCCGAGACGACGCGCAGCGCGCCGGGCTTCATCCGCACCCTCGGCCGCTGAGGCCGCCGAGGGCGCTCAGCCCTCCGTCCCGACCCGCCGGACCTCGCAGACGCGCATGTCGCGCGGGGTCCCGCTCGCACGCAGGCGCTTGCGGCGCCCGATGTCGTGCGTCTGCGGGTCGAGGCGCTCCGCGACGGCGTCCGAGACGAGGACGCGCCGCGGTCCCGCCTGGTCGGCGACCCGGGCCGCGATGTTGACGTCGACGCCGAGGTAGTCGCCGCCGATCCGGCGCGGCCGGCCGACGTGGACGCCGGCCCGGAGCTTCGGCCGGTAGCCGTCGACCTCGATCCCCGCGATCGCGTCCTGCGCGTCGAGCGCGGCGTCGACCGCGTCGTCGACCCGGGGGAAGACGGCCATGAGCCCGTCGCCGAGCCGCTTGACGATCGCGCCGCGGCGCGCGAGCACGGCTCCCTCGACGCTCACGCCCACCTCGCGGAGGAGCCGGACGGCGGACTCGTCGCCGGCGCGGAGCGTCCACGACGAGAAGCCGACGAGGTCGGTGAAGAGCATCGCGACCTCGCGGTCGCCGCGGCCGCGCCCGGCGCTCTCGGAGAGCGCCTGCCAGACCTGGAGCGCGCCGAGCCCGAGCTCGCGGAGGACCGACGGGCGGGCCGAGGAGAGGGAGGAGACCTGGCGGCCGACGACCTCGGCGGGTGCCTTGCCCGCGACGGACAGCGGGTCCCCGAAGCGATCGTCCCCGGGGAGGTGGCGACGGAGGCGCCCGGCGACCCGGAGCAGGAGCGGCTGGCTGTCGAGCGTCCGGACGGTGCCGATGGCGACGGAGAGCGGGCGAGGATCGGCCTCGGGGCTCTGCGGACCGGCGTCGTCGTGCTCGCGGTCCCCGCTGTCGTCGCCGTCGGCCATCGTCCGGATCGTACGAGAGCGCGGACCTGGGCCCGCGATCAGCGCCCGCCGCGTCGGGTGAGCGCGCCGACGACGGTCTGGATCGCCGCGGCGGTCTCCACCGGCGCCGTCCCGCCCGTGGCGAGGCGCCGCAGGGCGAGGCCGTCGAGCAGCGCGACGACGAGGGGGGCGTGGCGCGCGGCGTCCTCCTCGCCGACGCCGAGGGCTCGCAGCGCCGCCGCGGCGATGGCGTCGTAGGCGGCGACGCAGTCGCGGGCGGCGTCGCGGAGCGCGGGGTCGCGGGCGGCGTGGAGCATGAGGTCGAGCTGGGCGAGCTGCTCGGCCCGCGTCGCCTCCTCCTCCACGACCCGCGCGACCGCGCGCGCGGCCTCGGCCGTCCCCGACGGGCTCTCCGCCAGGCGCGCGCCGACGACGCGGAGCCTCTCGGTCTCGGCGGCGACGAACGCCCGGAGAGCCTCCTGCAGGAGCGCCTCCTGGCTCGGGAAGTGGTAGGTGATCGACCCCGGCGACGTGCCCGCCCGCTCGGCGACGCGCCGGTTCGTGACGCCGGCGACGCCGTCCTCCCCGGCGATCGCGAGAACGGCGTCGAGGAGCCGCCGCCGCATCGCCTCGCCGCGCGGCGCGCTCACAGGAACGTGCATCCCTCGCCGCGGTAGGTCGGCACCTCGTCGACGACGCGTCCGTCCTCGACGAGGAGGAGCGACGCGAAGCGCTCGCAGAGCTCCCCGGCCTTCGCGTGCCGCATGAGGACGCGGTCGCCGATCTCCAGCGAGCGCGCGCCGGGGCCGCGGAGCGGCGTCTGCACCTCGCCGGCGCCCTCGTCGCGGTCGAGCTCGAGGCCCTCGGGCCACCACGGACGTGGGAGGCGGTCCGGCCCCGCGGCGCCCGAGGCGACGTAGCCGCCCCCGAGGAGCGTCGCGACGTCGTCCGACGGCCGGCGCACGACCGGGAGGACGAAGGCCGCGGCCGGGCGGAGCGCGAGCCCGCGGTAGGTGTCGAAGAGGTGGCTCGCGTAGAGGCCCGACCCGGCGGTGAGCTCGCTGACCCCCCGCACGGCCGCGAGCCGGTCGAGGCTCCCGGTCCCCGAGCTGTTGACGAAGCGCAGCTGCCCGCCCTCGCCCTCGACGACGGCGCGCACGGCGTCGACGACGCGGGGCAGGCGGCGGCGGATCTCGCGCAGCGACGTCGCCTGCATCGCCCGGATCGCGCGCGAGCGCAGCGGCCTCTCCGGATCGTCGTCGCCGACGCCGGCGATGTGCCCGTCGTAGGCCATGAGGGCGACAGGTTCGACGCCCTCCGTCGCGACCGCCAGGCGGGCGAGGGCGCCCGCCTGCCGGGGCGTGCGCACCGGCGAGCGCTTGGGCCCGATGTGGACGCGGCCGCCGCCGAGACGGAGCCCGAGGTCGACGTCGAGGCAGACCTCGACCGTCGCCCCCTCTGTGCGCGCGACGTCGCCGATGCGGTGCACGTGCGCGGCGCAGTCGACCATGAGCACGGGGGCGGGCCGGCCGTCGGCGCGACGCCGCGCCACCCGTGCGATCGCCCCCGCGTCGACCGACGGGTAGGCGACGAGGACGTCGTCGATGCCCGCGTCGAGGAGGTGGAGAGCCTCGTCCGGGGTGAAGGCGAGCGCGCCGCGGAAGCCCGCGGCGAGCGCGCGGCGGGTGAGCGCGATGCAGCGGACCGACTTCGTCCCGACCCGGACCGGCAGGCCGCCCGCCCGGCCGAGGAGGACGCGGGCGTTGAGGTCGAAGGCGTCGAGATCGACGAGGGCGAGCGGCGGTTCGCGGTCCGCGACGGCGGCGAGGAGGCGGGCGGGGTCGTTCATGTCGTCGCGTCCACCGTGGAGGTGACCGGGCCGAGGACCGCGTCGGTGTGGGCGTTGCCGCAGACGCCGCCCGGGTCGAGTCGGGCGCGCACGGCCTGGAACGCGTCCCACTCCGGGTACCTCGGCGCGAGATCGGCGGCGCGCAGCGTGTGGCGCTTGCCCCAGTGCGGGCGCCCGTCGTGCGCGAGCATCACCTCCTCGACGGCGCGGAAGTAGTCCGCCCACGGCAGGCCGACGCGCTGGTGGACGGCGATGTAGGCGGTGTCGCGGCCGGCGGCCGTGGAGAGGAACGCGTCGTCGGGCGCCGCGAAGCGCAGCTCGATCGGGAACGCGACGCGGATCCCGCGCTCGGCGATGAGGTCGGTGACCGCCTCGAGGGCCGGCCGGGCCGCCGCGCGCGGGATCGCGTACTCCTGCTCGACGAACCGCACGCGCCGCGGGTGGGCGTAGACGCGGAAGCTGTCGTCGAGGTGCTCCTCGCGGGAGAGGACGCCCGCGACGGCGCGCGCGAGCCGCGGAGTGAGGGCGGGCACGCGGCGGCCGAGCTCCATCGCCGCGCCGAAGAGGCCGTTGGAGACGACCTCGTCCTGCCACAGGGCGGCGGCTCGTGAGCGCGGCGGGCGGGGGCGTCCGTGCGCGTCGAGCGCATCGTGAGGCAGCGGTCGGCGTGCGGGAAGGCGAAGACCTCGAAGTGGTCGTGGTCGTCGACGAGCGCGTCGAGGTCGGCGAGGACGTCGCGCAGCGGCATCGGCTCGTCGACGCGGTGGATGCGGAAGGCGGGGACGCACTGGATCGTCACCTCGGTGAGGACGCCGAGCGCGCCGACCGACACGCGTGCCGCACGCAGCTCCGCGCTGCCCTCCCCGCAGTCGACGATCTCGCCCGAGGGCGTCGCGACGCGCGCCCCGACGACGCGGGAGGAGAGGTTGCCGAAGCGCGCCCCGGTCCCGTGGGTCGCGGTCGCGAGCGCGCCGGCGAGCGCCTGGACGTCGATGTCGCCCTGGTTCTCGAGCGCGAGCCCGTGGGCGTGGAGGCTCTCGGCGAGCGCGCGGATCGTCGCCCCGGCCTGCACGCGCACGCGACCCGTCCCGGCGTCGACGTCGAGGATCCGGTGCATGCCGGAGAGGTCCACCTGGATCCCCTCGGTGAGGCAGAGCGGCGTGAAGGAGTGGCCGCTCCCGACGGCCCGCACGCGTCGTCCGTCCTCCGCCGCGCGGGCGAGGACGGCGGCGACCTCCGTCTCGGAGCGCGGGCGCGCGACCTCGGCGGGCCGGCACGACTCGGTGCCCGCCCACGTCGACCAGCGACCCCTCTCGGCGCGTCGTCCCATCGTCGGCTCGCCTCCTGTTCGTTCGAACGAACAAGTCCACGGTATCGTCCGCGCGACCCGTCGGCAAGACGGGCGATGAGCGAACCCAGGAGAGGCAGTGACGAGCACCCGGGACGACATCGGCGACGACGAGGCGGGGGCGACGCGCTTCGCCGCGCGACCCGACGCGGACCTCCTCCGCGGCGCGATCGAGCATCTCGCCTCCTTCGAGCGCGGCAGCGCGTCGGACGGCGAGCGTCGCGCGGCCGAGTGGATCGCTGCGGCGCTCCGCGAGGAGGGGTGCGACGCGACGGTCGAGGAGGAGCCCGCGCACGGCACCTACTGGTGGCCGCTCGGCCTCATGACGGCGGCCGCCGGGCTCGCCGCGCTGAGCGGGCGGCGGGCCTTCATGGCGGCGGCGGGCGTCGCCGCGGTGGCGGGCATCCGCGACGACGTCACCGGCGGCCGGCTGTGGTTCCGTCGCCGCGCGCTGCCGACCCGATCGTGCTGGAACGTGGTCGCGCGGACCGGCGACCCGCAGGGCACGCGCACGGTCGTCGTCGCCGCGCACCACGACGCCGCGCACACCTCGCTCCTCTTCCATCCCGGCGTCGCGCCGGCCGTGTTCGACCGCTTCCCGGCGCTGCTCCCGCTCGCCAACGACACGCCGCCTCTCATGTATCCCGTCATCGGCGGGCCCGGGCTCGTCGCGCTCGCGGGGATCACCGGCTCGCGGCGCCTGCGCGCGGCGGGCGCCGCCCTGTCGCTCGGGGCCGCGGCGACGATGGCGGAGATCGGCTCGCGCGGCGTCGTCCCGGGGGCGAACGACAACCTCACCGGCGTCGCGACGCTCCTCGGGGTGGCGCGGGCCCTCCGCGCGGATCCGCCCCGCGGCGTCCGCGTGCTGCTCGTGAGCACCGGCAGCGAGGAGTCGTTCATGGAGGGGATGCAGGCGTTCGTCGCCCGTCATGCGCCGTCGCTGCCGCCGGACAGCACGGCCTTCGTGTGCGTCGACACGGTCGGCTCGCCGCGGCTCACGCTCCTCGAGGGCGAGGGGATGCTCGCGATGAACGAGTACGACGAGGGCATCAAGGAGTACGTGCAGCGCTGCGCCGACACGCGCGGCGTCGAGCTCGTCCGCGGGCTGCGCTTCCGCAACGCGACCGACGGCCTCATCTCCCACAAGGCCGGCTACCCGACCGCGGTGCTCGGGTCGGTGACGCGCTACAAGGTGCCGGCGAACTACCACTGGCCGACGGACACGCCGGACCGCGTCGCGTACTCGACCGTCGGCGACTGCGTCGACGTCTGCACGGAGGTCGCGCGGGGGGCCGGGCGGGGCGATCCGACGTAGGTCCCGGGTGGACGGTCCGATCTGGCAACATCTGTGACCAGAATGACCTCGACCGTGCCGCACGCCCCCGCCGGCCGCATCTTCGACGCCCTCGAGGAGGAGCACGACTACGTCATCGACGAGGCGGAGGGCCGGCTGCCGAGCGAGTTGACCGGCACGCTCTACCGCAACGGGCCCGGCCGCCTCGAGGTCGGCGGGCAGCCGCTCGGGCACCTCTTCGACGGCGACGGCCTGCTGTCGATGTTCGCCTTCGACGGCCGCGCCGTGCGGTACCGCAACCGGTACGTCCGCACCCGCCACTTCCTCGAGGCTCAGGAGACCGGCCGGCCGGGGCCGCCGCTGCGCGGCTTCGGGACGCTGCGGCCGGGCGGGATGCTCGCCAACGCGCTGCGTCTCCCGGCCAACGTCGCGAACACGAGCGTCGTCCTGCACGCCGGACAGCTCCTCGCCCTCTGGGAGGGCGGGCGACCCCACGCACTCGATCCCGACACGCTCGAGACGCGGGGGGAGCACGACTTCGACGGGGGACTGCGCTGGCTCGGGGCCTTCTCGGCGCACCCGAAGGTCGACCCGCGGTCGGGCGAGCTCTTCAACTTCGGGATCGAGCTCGTGCCGTGGCCCCGCCTGCGCTGCTACCGCGTCGACGTCGAGGGCGAGATGCACCACATCCGCGACGTGCGCCTGCCCGAGCCGGTCTTCAACCACGACGTCGCGCTCACCGAGAAGCACCTCGTCTTCGTGCTCGACCCGCTCGGCATCTCCGCGCGGGCGGCCCCGTCCGTCCTCCTCGGCCGGACGACCTTCGACCGGGCGCTGCGCTTCGACGCCGACCGCGGGACGACGGTCGTCCTCGTCCCCCGCGACGGGTCGACGCCGACGGTCGTGCAGACCGAGGCGCTGCTGCACTTCCACGTCGCCGGCTCCTACGAGGACGGGGCGGACACCGTCGTCGATCTCGTCCGCTGGACCCGGAGCTGGTCCTCGCTCAGCCAGGGGCTCCGCGCCTACGACCCGGCCGACCCGAGCCGCCCGGCGGACTGGGCGTTCGGCGGCGAGCTCACCCGGCTCCGGGTGACCGCCCGCGGCCGGGTGCTGCGCGACGCGCTCACCGACGTCCCCGGCGAGTTCCCGCAGGTCGACGCCCGCCGCGGCTGCGTCGAGCACCGCTTCACCTACTTCGCGGGTCGCCACGGCGAGGCCGAGGAGGCGAACGCGATCGCGAAGGTGGACCACCGCGACGGCAGCACGCTCCTGCACGAGCTGCCCGCCGATCACGCGGTGAGCGAGCCGATCTTCGCCCCTCGCCGGCCGGACGCCGCGGAGGACGACGGCTGGCTGCTCGCCGTCGCCTACGACCCCGCGGCGCATCGCTCGCGACTGCTCGTGCTCGACGCGCGCGACCCGCGCCGGGACGCGCTGTGGGTCGGGCATCTGCGCCACCACGTCCCGCAGTCCTTCCACGGGACGTTCACCTCGCGCGTCGCCGCGCCGCGGGGCGGCTACCGCAGCGGGTGACCGCGCAGGCGCGCTGCCTCGAGGACGCGCTCGACGCCGAGGTCGAACGCCGCCTCGCGGAGGGCGAGCCCGCCGCGCGCGGCGCGATCGCGGACCGTGGCGCTCGCGCGGTCCATCGTCGCCGAGAGGCGCGCGTCGACCTCGCGGGCGGTCCACTGCTCCCGCAGGAGGCTCTGACGGTGCTCGCACGCCGAGACGACGACGCCGCCGGCGTTCGCGAGGACGCCGGGCACGACGAGCGTCCCGTCGGCGTCGAAGACCGCGTCCGCCGCGGGGGTGATCGCGCCGTTGGCGCCCTCGAGCACGAGCTTCGTCCTCCCGACGAGCGTCTCGGCGACCTCGGCGGGCACCGTCCCCTCCTTCGCCGCGGGGACGAAGACGTCGGCGTCGAGGGCGGTGACGACGTCCGGGTCGGCAGGCTCGCCGCCGGGGAAGTCGTCGAGGTCCCCGCCCTCGGCGACATGGGCGGCGAGTGCGCCGACGTCGAGGCCCTCGTCGCGTCGCACGGCGGTGCGCGAACGGCTCACGGCGACGACGCGGCCGCCCTCGGCGGCGATGTGCCGAGCCGCCCACAGCCCGACGTTCCCCGCCCCCTGGACGGCGACGGTCGGCGTCGCCGGCAGGCCCGCCTCGTCGCGGAAGGCGCGGAACGCGAGGGCGAGGCCCCGGCCGGTCGCGGCCTCGCGTCCGTGCGACCCGCCGAGGCCGACCGGCTTCCCGGTGAGCGCCGCCGGCCGGAGCGGCCCGCGCTCGGCGAGCACGTCCGCCATCCACCCGAGCGCCTCCTCGCCGATGCCGCTGTCGGGCGCCATGACGTTGAGGTCCTCGCCGACGAGCGGCGCGACCGCCTTCGTGTAGCCGCGCACGAGCCGCTCGAGCTCGGTGCGCGAGAGCTCGGACGGGTCGATCGCGAGCGCGCCCTTCGCCCCGCCGAAGGGGAGATCGGCGAGCCCGGTCTTCACGGTCATGAGCTGCGCGAGCGCGCGCACCTCGTCGAGGGACGCGTCCGCCGCGAGCCGCACGCCGCCCTTCCCGGGCCCGCGGAGCGTCGAGTGCTGGACGCGCCAGCCGCGGACGGCGGTGATCGACCCGTCGTCGCGCTCGAGCCGCACGCTCACCTCGAGCGCGCGCTCCGGCTCGACGAGGAGCGAGGCCGCCCCCGGGTCGAGCCCGGCGCGCTGTGCGGCGCACCGGAGGTGGTGCTCGGCGATCGACGCGAGATCGGTCGCGTCCGTCGCCTCCGTCGTCAGGTCGTCGGTCGTCGTCGCCACGCGGGGCGGGTACCCGAGGCAGCGCGCCGTCTCACCTCGACCGGCGGTCCTGGCGCGCCGCACGCGATCCCCGACGCCCCTGACGTTCCTCACGCCAGGCGTGAGGAACGTCAGATCGGCTCCCTGCAGCTCGCCTGCCGCTGGACCTGCGGCGCCCGCGAGCGGCCGGGAGGAGTTACGCGGCGGTCATGCCGCCGCGAGCGGGCGCTCCTCCTCGGGCCGCGAGAGGGCCTTCGACGAGCGGAACCGCAGGCCGCCGTCCTCGAGCTCACCGCGGCGGATCGCGCGGAGGTCGAGCGGGTAGTTCATGTTGAGCTTCCACGGCGCCGCCGAGCCCTGCTTGGGCAGCTCGTCGAGCGCCCGCAGGACGTAGCCCGCCTGGAAGTCCATGAACGGTCCCCGCTCCATCTCGGGGTCGTCGACGACCGGGACGGCGATGTCGGTCCCCGTCTCGTCCATGTGGTTGATGACGCGGCACGCGTACTCGCTCACGAGGTCGGCCTTCAGCGTCCACGAGATGTTCGTGTAGCCGATCGTGTAGATGAAGTTGGGGATGTCGCTGAGCATCATGCCCTTGTAGGCCGTCGTGTCGGGGAAGTGGACCTTCTCCCCGTCGACGACGAACTCCGCGCCGCCGAACAGCTCGAGCTGGAAGCCGGTCGCGGTGACGATGACGTCGGCCTCGAGCTCGGTGCCGTCCTGGAGACGGACGCCGGTCTCGGTGAAGGTGTCGATGTTCCCGGTCGCGATCGACGCCTTGCCCGACCGGATCGAGCGGAAGAGGTCGCCGTCGGGGACGACGCACAGGCGCTGGTCCCACGGGCCGTACTTCGGCTTGAAGTGCGTGTCGACCTCGTAGCCCTCGGGGAGCATCTTCTTGTTCACCGCGCGGATGAGCTTGCGCATCGCGTTCGGGAAGCGCTGGCTGAGGCGGTAGTTCGCGGTGAAGAGCGCGACGTTCTTCCAGCGGATGATCGGGTAGCTCACCTTGTCGGGGAGGCGGCCCAGCAGCCGCGCGACGGGGTCCTTCTCGGGGATCGGGAGGATGTACGTCGGTGAGCGCTGGAGCATCGTCACGTGCCCCGCGCCCTCGTCGGCCATCGAGGGGACGAGCGTCACCGCGGTCGCGCCCGACCCGATGACGACGACCTTCTTGCCCTGGAAGTCGAGGTCCTCGGGCCAGAACTGGGGGTGGACGACGTCGCCGCGGAAGCGCTCGCGGCCCGGGAACTCGGGGGTGAACGCCTCGTCGTACTTGTAGTAGCCGCTGCAGCCGAGGAGGACGTTCGCCGTGAGCGTGACGGCCTCGCCGGTGTCGGTGCGCTCGCACTCGACCGTCCAGCGGGCGTCGGGGGACGACCAAGAGGCGCGGACCACCTTGTGGCCGAAGCGGATGTGCTGGTCGATGCCGTTCTCGCGTGCCGTCTCGGTGACGTACTCGCGGATGGCGGGCCCGTCGGCGAGCGCCTTCGTGCCCGTCCACGGCTTGAAGCGGTAGCCGAGCGTGTACATGTCCGAGTCCGAGCGGATGCCCGGGTAGCGGAAGAGGTCCCACGTGCCGCCGATCGCGTCGCGCGCCTCGAGGATCGCGTAGCTCTTCGTCGGGCAGCGGTCCTGCAGGTGCCAGGCGGCGCCGATGCCGGACAGGCCGGCGCCGACGATGAGGACGTCGAGGTGCTCGGTCTCGGGGGTGGTGGTGTGCTCGGCCATGCGGTCTCCTCTGCGACTGGTCGTTGAAGGGAACTGTACGCACGGTCAGTTGGAGGATCGACGGCTGCTCGCCTAGCATTCGTCGCCGTGGGTGTGCAGCCGCACAGCGAGAGGCGCGTGGACGAGGTCATCCGGCGCATCGCCGCGCGTCTGCGCGACGAGGAGTTCGAGCAGCTCGTCGAGGCGATGAACCTCGCGGCGCTCGAGGCGAACCCCGAGCTGGGGGCCGACGTCACCCTCGCCGCCGAGGCGATCGCGAGCAACCGCGCCAACGCGGTCGCGCTGCTCGACCGCGCTCGCGACGACCCGGCCACGGGCACGCCCACCGAGCCGCCGCCGGAGGCGATCGACGTCGCGCGGACCCTCGTGCGACGCGGCTTCGACCTCGGCCCGCTCCTCGGCGCCTACCGGCGGGCGCAGAACGTCGCCTGGCAGCACTGGATGGCGAAGGCGAGCGAGGAGGCGGCCTCGCGGGAGGAGCTCGTCACCGTCCTCGAGAGATCCTCGGCGCTCCTCTTCGGCTACGTCGACACCGTGCTCGCGCGCATCCTCGACCAGGTGCAGCAGGAGCGCGAGGAGCTGCTCGGCGGCGCGCTCGCGCGGCGCCGCGAGACGGTGCGCCTCCTCCTCGACGGCGCGCCGCTCGACACCGGGCGGGCGAACACGCACCTCGGGTACGACCTCGACCGCCGCCACCTCGCGCTCGTCGTCTGGGCGATGGGCGGCGAGGTGCCGCAGGGCGCGCTCGAGAGCACCGCGCTCGCCGTCGCCCGCGCCGCGGGCTCCACGCGGCCGCTCACCCTCGACGCCGGGGCCGCCGCGCTCTGGGCGTGGTGCGCGGTCGCGGACGCGCTCGACGTCGCCGCGCTCCGCGACGCCGCCGAGTCCGCGCCGGCGGGCGTGCATGTCGCCGCCGGGACGGTCGAGGGGGGCCCGCTCGGCTTCCGCCTCAGCCACGAGGCGGCGCTCGAGGTGCAGCGCCTCGTCGCCGAGTCCGCGGCGACGACCGAGCGGGAGCCGGCGCTCGTCGCCTTCCGCGACGTCGAGCCCGTCGTCCTCGCGACGCGCGACGAGGAGCGGGCAGGGCGCTTCGTCGCCGTGACCCTCGGTGCGCTGGGCGCCGACGACGAGCAGGCGGCGACGCTGCGCGAGACGGTCCGCGTCCACCTCGCCGAGGGGGGCAACGCGCCGCGTGCCGCGGAGCGGCTCCACGTCCATCGCAACACGGTCCTGCAGCGCGTCGCTCGTGCCGAGGAGCTCCTCGGGCGCGAGGTCACCGAGGACCGCCTCGGCCTCGCCCTCGCGCTCGAGATCGCGCACTGGCGTGGCGTCTGATCAGCGGGTCTGGGCGGCGCGGGCCGCGGCGCCGGTGACGCCGAAGACCTGGGTGATCGTCGCTCCCGCCGGACGGTCGGAGGGCATCGCGGCGACGACGCCGATGCCGATCTCGGCGAACGCCGGGTTGAGGATGTTCTCGCGGTGCGAGGGGCTGTCGAGCCAGCCGCGCATGATCCGCGCTGGCGTCGCCGCGCCGCGCGGGGCGGCCGCGATGTTCTCGCCGACGAGCCAGCTCTCGTTGGACGGGACCCAGCCCGCGTCGCGCACCGCGCGCGTCACCCTGCTGTCGCCGGGGCCGTCGTGGCCGAAGTAGTCCTCGTCGGCCATCGCCCGCGAGCGGTCCGCGGCGGCGCGGGCGAGCCGGTCGTCGATCGCCAGCTCGGCGAGCCCCTCGCGGCGGCGGACGGCGTTCGTGAGGCAGACGAGCGTCCGCTCGGCCGCGTCGGTCGTCTCCGCGGTCATCGACTCGCGCGCGCCCGCGCAGTCCTCGTCCCCGGGCACCTGCGGCGGCTCGCCGGCCGGACGGGTCGGCCTCGCCTCGCCCGCGTCGCCGGACGCGTTCGGCCCCGTCCCGATCTCGATCGTGATCGTCTCCGTGCCGCCGCTGAGCGTGTCGGCGATGTCATCGCCGCACCCGGCGAGCACGAGGGCGAGGCCGACGGCGAGAGGGGCGAGGAGGGGCAGGCGGAGCGGCATGTCCCCGGTCCGGTACCCGGTCGGCGCGCCGGCACGCGCTGCAGCGGAGGGGGCGGGATTCGAACCCGCGGTCCGCGTTGACGGACTCCGGTTTTCAAGACCGGTGCATTCGACCGCTCTGCCACCCCTCCGGGGCGTCGCGCGCACAAGCGTACGCGGCGCGCCGCGCATTGTTCTCGCTTCGCGGGAAGGATGCGCGGCAGCGCAGCCGCGTGCGCCCGTCCGCCGACGTCGCCGCCGCCGCCGCTACGCGAGCCAGTCGCGGACGAGGCGGTAGACCTGCGGGTCGCCGAGCAGGTCGAAGTGCGAGAGGCCGCGGAGGTGCGCGCGGTGCTCCGACGCGACGCCCAGGTCGTGGCGCCCGTGCGACCCCGAGGCGGAGTCGAGGCGAACGAGGAGGTCACCCATGGCCCCGCCGGCGACGCCCGGCCAGAGCGTCGCGGCGATCGCGTGGATGCACACGTGGGGCGGCGTCGCGAGCGCGGTCCGCGTGTCAGTGAGGAGCGCGTCCGGGTCGCGGTCGCGCCAGTGCTCGGCGGCGACGTGACCGAACCGCAGGTCCTTGATGCCCACCGACCGCATGTCGAGGATGGAGGCGAGCGGCGCCGCCTCGGGAACGAGCCGCAGGACGGACGAGGCGAGGTTGACGCCCTTCTCGAGCGGCGCGCCGTGGTGCGGCGTCCCGAGGCAGACGACGTGCTCGGCCCGCTCGACCCACGGGTGCCCCGCCTCGTCGGCGACGTGGACGGCGGCGCGGGCGACGAGGCCGCCCATCGAGTGCCCGATGAGCGCGACCTCCTCGACCTCGCACGGCCAGCACTCGGTGAGCGAGTGGAGCAGCGTCGCGAGTCGCGCGCCGTTCTCGCTGATGCGCAGGCCGCTGTTGAAGCGCACGTCGACCGGGGTGAAGTCGAGGTCGCTCCGCAGCCGCTCGGCGAACGGGACGACCGGACCCACGCCGTGGTTGCGCGGCCGCAGCCACCAGGCCGCCTCCGTCTCGCCGAGGCCGTGGAGGAACACGACGAGCCGCGGGGTCGCCGTGGGGTAGGCCTCGCGCAGCCCGTCGGGGGTCGGCGGGACGTCGCGGGCCCGGCGGCGCGCGGCGAGGTTGATGGCGAGCGGGCTGCCCTGCGCCTCGAGCTGGTCGCCGAGGAGCCCGTTGACGGCGGCCCGGGCCGCGGCGCCCTGCGTCGTGTCGCTGAGCGCGCGGGCGTCGTCGTCGGTGAGTCGCGCGACCGTCGCCGCGACGGCGCGGACGGCGGCGGTCCCCGCCTCGCGGACGCCGGAGTAGATCGTCCCGGCGACGGCGTCGTGGACGCTGCGCACGGGCGAGGCGGCGGCGCCGATGGCCTCGAAGGCGCGCGTCGAGACCGCGTTGTGCAGCTCGGCGACGCGCTCGGTGAAGACGTCGACGGCGAGGGCGCCGAGGTCGCCGATCGCGCGCAGCTCCTCGGGGCGGGTGACCTCGGGGCGCTCGCGGGGTGCGACGAGGTCGCTCGTGCCCGCCGGGACCAGCGCGGTGGCGGGCGGGTCCGTCGGCGGCATCGGGCGAGGGTAACACCGTCCGGTGGCACGGTCGACGGACGCCGCGCGCGTCCGTCACGGCGTGACGACGTCCTCCCAGAGGCCGCCGCCGTCCGTCGAGGTGACGATGCGCCCGTCGGCGAGCGCGAGGTCGAGGCGCCCGTCGCCGCGGTCGAGCAGCCGGGCGGGCACGCCGCCGACCGAGCCGACCTCGCGCGAGGACCGCCCCTCGTCGTCGCTCGCCGAGATCGTGCCGTCGGCGTGGGCGACGAGCAGCGGGCCGTCCTGCGGCCAGGCGAGGCGCATCCCGTCGCCGCCTGCGAGCGCCCTCCAGGTGCGGCCGCCGTCGGTCGAGCGGTGCAGCTCGCCGTCCTCGGTCGAGATGACGATCGTCTCCGGGTCGTCCGGGTGGACGGCCATGTCGATGACGAGGCTGCGGGGCGTCACGCGCTCGTCGAACGTGCGACCGCCGTCGCGGGAGACGAGGACCGCGCCGACCACCGCGTCGTACGCGTAGAGGCGCCCGTGGCGCTGGATGATCCGGTGGAGGTCGGACTCTCCGAGGCGCGAGACGACCTCCCACGTCTCGCCGCCGTCGGTCGAGGAGAGGAGCCCGAGGAACTCCGGCAGCGCGGAGGTGTCGGGGTGACCCGAGCCGAGGAGCCGCCGGCCGCCGTCGACCGGGACGACGTGGAGGAACGAGCCGACGGGCGCCTCGCGACTCGGCGTCACGACGCGCGAGGCGACCTCGCGGATGCGTCCGGCGTCGGGGTCGATGCGGTAGAAGCCCGTGTTCGTCGTGAGGAGGTACTCGCCGGTCGACGCGTCCACGGCGAAGGCGTTGACGGGCGGCTCGTCGCTGTCGGGGTCGACGAGGCCGACGTCTCCGGAGGCGGAGGCGGCGGATGACGCCGGGGACGGGGCGGCGGCGTCCTCCGACCCGCATCCGGTGAGGAGCGAGGCGGCGGCGAGGACGGCGAGCAGCGCGAGTCGGCGGGCGGTCACCGCGCAAGGATCGTCGATCGGTCGGGCGGCCGCGCCGACCGCGCTGCGAGTGCTTAGACTGGGGGAGAACCCGGAGAGGTGGCCGAGTGGCTGAAGGCGCCCGCCTGCTAAGTGGGTATGCGGTTTAGAGCCGTATCGGGGGTTCGAATCCCCCCCTCTCCGCTCCGCGGGCCGCGGGCGCGGCTCGCCCTCCTCGTCGCAGTGCTCATCGCGGCGTTCGTCCTCTTCTGGGGGGCCGACGTCGTCGACCGCGAGGACGTCCGCGACTGGGTCGACGCGTTCGGCCCGATCGCCCCGGTGGCGTACGTCGTCCTCTCCGCGCTCCTCGGTCTCGCGCTCGTGCCCGGCCCGGTGCTCGCCGGGACCGCGGGGCTCCTCTTCGGCACCGCGGTCGGCACCGTCGTCACGATCGCCGCCGCGGTGCTCAGCGCGACGGCGGCGCTCCTCGTCGCGCGGCGCGTCGGGCGCGAGGGAGCCCGCGAGATCGCGGGGGAGCGGCTCGCGGTCGCCGAGCGGCTCCTCGCCCGGCACGGCACGGGGGCCGTCGTCGCGCAGCGGCTCATGCCGGGCGTCCCGGACGCGCCGATGTCCTACGCCGCCGGGCTCGTCGGCATCACCGTCGTGCAGATCGCGGTGGGGACGGCGATCGGCGCGGCGCCGCGCGCCTTCTCCTACACGGCGATCGGGGCGTCGCTCGACGACCCCACCTCGACGGGCGCGATCGCCGGCGTCGTCGTGCTCGTCGCCGTGTCGCTCGTCGGCGCGGAGCTCGGGCGGCGCGTCCTCGTCGCGCACCGCCGCGGGAGGGCGGCGGCGGCCGCGGCGGGAACCGACACCGTGGACAACTCGACGGGTGGTCGATAGGGACCGTCGGGCGATGGCGCCCACGCCGCAGGGGGGCGATATTGCCTGCAGATGAGCCGCTCCGGCCCCCTCACCGCTTGCGCCGTCTCCTCGTCTCTCGGGCGCGACGTCGACGCGGGGCTCTTCGACCTCGCGATGCTCCTCGGCCGCGCGCGGTACGAGGGGATCGGGCTCCTCGTGCTCCCCGAGTGCGCGCTCGGCGGCTACATCCTCGAGCCGGGCGTCGACGACCGCTTCGCCCCGCAGCTGCCGCCGGCCCTCTCGCTCGACGGTCCGGAGATCGCCCGTCTCGTCGGGCACGCGGGGGACGTCGTGCTGTGCGTCGGCCTCACGGAGGAGGGCCCGGACGGCGCCCTCTCCTCGTCGCTCGTCTGCCTCAGCGGCGACGGCGTCCACGGCGTCCACCGCAAGGTGCACCTGCCGCCGAGCGAGCGCTTCATCTTCAGCCCCGGTGACGGCTTCTCCGCCTTCGACACCCCGATCGGCCGGGTCGGGCTGCTCCTCTGCTACGACAAGTGCTTCCCCGAGGCCGCCCGCGCGCTCGCCCTCGACGGCGCCGATCTCATCGTGTCCTCGGCCGCGTGGCCGGCGGACCGCCGCGCGCCCGCGGAGCGGATCGAGGACGACCGGCAGATGCGCGCGTTCGACGCGCTCGACGTCGCCCGTGCCGTCGAGAACCAGGTGATGTGGGTGTCGGCGAACCACGCGGGACGGCAGGGCGCGCTGCGGTTCCTCGGCCGCTCGCGCATCGTCGATCCGCACGGGATCACGCTCGCGGAGACGGGGCCCGAGGGCGGCGCCGCGATCGCGGAGATCGCGCCTGCGCAGGCGGCGAGCGACGCCCGCGCGATCATCAGCCATCTCGCAGATCGGCGCCCGCACGCCTACGGCTCGACAGGGCGTCAAGGCGCCGGTCTGGTGGTAGACCAGGGGTAGATCTCCCACTTATGGGGTACAGTCGAACACATGTGCGGAATCGTCGCCCAGTACGGAAGGCCCGACGCCGCGGAGCTCGAGCAGATGCTCGAGCGGATCACGCACCGCGGACCGGACGACACCGGGGCGGTGACGATCGGGGACGCATGGCTCGGTCATCGCCGCCTCTCGATCGTCGACCTCGACAACGGCCGCCAGCCCCTCGGGCCCGGTGAGTGCGGCCTCCACCTCGTCGGCAACGGCGAGATCTACAACCACGCCGACGTCCGTCGCGAGCACCTCTCCGAGGCGCCCTTCGCGACCCGGTCCGACAACGAGGTCGCCCTCCACCTCCTCAGCGAGGGGGACCCGGAGGCGCTCGGGCACCTCGAGGGCATGTTCGCCGTCTGCGCCGCCGCCGAGGACGGGCGCTTCCTCGCGGCGCGCGACCCGGTCGGCATCAAGCCGCTGTACTGGACGCCGCCCGCCCCGGGCGACGAGGGCCCGGTCCGCTTCGCCTCGGAGATGCGCGCCTTCGACGAGCGCTGGCTGCCCCGCGTGGAGAGCTTCCCGCCCGGCTGCGCGTGGACGCCGGAGCACGGCCTCCAGCGGTTCGCCGCGCCCGTCGCGGCGGAGATCCGCGAGGGCGTCATGGCCGAGATCACGCACCGCGACGAGGTCGTCGCCGCGATCGCCGACGTCCTCGAGGGCAGCGTGCGCCGGCAGATGATGGGCGACGTCCGCGTCGGCGTCTTCCTCTCCGGCGGGCTCGACTCGTCGATCGTCGCCGCGGTCGCGGCGAAGGTCGCCGCCGAGCGCGGCGAGCGCCTGCCGACGTTCGCCGTCGGCACGCCCGACTCGCCCGACCTCGCCGCCGCTCGTGAGGTCGCCCGCTTCCTCGACACCGAGCACCACGAGACGCTCTACGACGCCGACGAGGCGCTCGAGGCGCTTCCCGAGGTCGTCCGGACGATCGAGAACTTCGACCCCGGGCTCGTCCGCTCGGCGGTGCCGAACTTCTTCCTCGCCCGCGCGACGGCCGAGCACGTGAAGGTCGTGCTCACCGGCGAGGGCGCCGACGAGCTCTTCGCCGGCTACGAGTACGTGCGCGGCCTCGACGCCGACGCGCTCCACCGCGAGCTCGTCCGCACGATCGAGGGCCTCCACGACCTCAACCTCCAGCGCTGCGACCGCGTGACGATGGCCCACGGCCTCGAGGCGCGCGTCCCGTTCCTCGACCGCGAGGTCATCGACTTCGCGATGCGGATCCCCGCCGCGCTCAAGCGCCCGGCGCCGGACCGCCCCGAGAAGGCCCTCCTGCGTGAGGCCTTCGACGGCCGCCTGCCGGACAGCGTCCTCTGGCGCGACAAGGCCGAGTTCGGCGACGGCAGCGGCGCCCGCGACGTCCTCCAGGAGGCGATCGACGCGCAGATCTCCGACGAGGAGTACGAGTCGGCCCGCCGCGAGGTGACGCCGCCGCTGCGGTCGAAGCAGGAGCTGCACTACTGGCGCCTCCTGAGCGACCACCTCCCCGGCGTCCGCCCCGAGCGGACGATCGGCCGCTTCGCGGTCGCCTGACCACCCGCCGCGGTTTGCATCTCGACGGCCAACGGTGGCCGTCGAGATGCAAAGTCAGCCCCCGCGGTCGCTCGCCTCGAGCGCCGCGATGAGGCTGCGCGCGTCGGTGTGGCCCGTGTAGCGCTCGTCGCCGACGAAGAACGTCGGCGTGCCGCGCACGCCGCTGGACTCCGCGCTCGCGACGTCGCGGCGCACGCGCGGGCCGTGCCGCCCGGTGCGGAGGTCCTCGGCGAAGCGGTCGAGGTCGAGGCCGAGCGCGCGAGCGTGCTCGACGAGGTCGTCGGGACCGAGCGCGTCCTGGGCGGCGAGCAGCCGGTCGTGCATCTCCCAGAAGCGCCCCTGCGCCGCGGCGGCCTCCGCGGCCTCGGCGGCGAGGGCGGCGTGCGGGTGGACCTCGTCGAGCGGCAGGTTGCGCACGACGTAGCGCAGGCGGTCGCCGAAGTGCGCGCGCACCTCGTCGACGGCGCCGGTCACCCGCCCGCAGAACGGGCACTCGAAGTCGCTGTACTCGACGAGCGTGAGCGGCGCGTCGAGCGGTCCGAGGACGTGGTCGCGCACGGCGTCGACCGGCGGGTCGAGCGTCCGCGGCTCGGCGTCCTGCGCGCGCCCGAGCCGGCGACCGGCGGCGAACAGCGCCCAGCCGAGCGTCGCCGCGAGCAGCGAGGCGGCGAGGACGCCCATCCGCGCCTCCTCGGCGAGCGCGGGATCCTCCATCGCGAGGTCGACGATGAAGAGCGAGATCGTGAAGCCGATGCCGGTGAGCGCGGCGCCCGCGACGATCTCGGTCGACCCGAGCCCGCGGCCGAGCGTCCCGAGCCCGAGCCGCACCGTGGTGATCGCCGCGAGGCCGACGCCGAGGAGCTTGCCGCCGACGAGACCCGCGACCACCGCGAGGAAGAGCGACGAGGAGAGCGCGCGGTCGATCGTGTCGGCGTCGAGCGGGACGCCCGCGTTCGCGAGGGCGAAGACCGGGACGATGACGTAGCTCGTCCACGGCAGGAACAGGCGCTGCAGTCGCTCGTTCGCCGAGATCGACCGCTGGACGCTGCGGCGCGCCTGGCGCGCGAGCTCGGGGTTCGGCGATTGGCGAAACGCCCGGGTCGCCTGCGCCGCGCGCTCGACCGCCTCGCGGCTCGGCGGGTGCGTCGGCGCGACGAGCGCGATGAGGACGCCCGCGATCGTCGGGTGGACCCCCGACTCGTGCATCGCGAACCACACGCCGATCCCGACGAGGAGGTACGGGCCGCCGCCGCGGACGCCGAGCGCGCGCATCGCGACCATGAGCGCGAGACCGCCGGCCGCGCCGAGGAGCGCGAGCGCCTCGAGGTCCTCGGAGTAGAAGAGGGCGATGATCGTGAGCGCGCCGACGTCGTCGGCGACCGCGAGCGTGAGGAGGAAGATCCGCAGCTGCGTCGGGCACGCGGGGCCGACGAGCGCGAGGACGCCGAGGACGAACGCCGTGTCCGTCGAGATGACGACGCCCCAGGCGTCCGCGGCCTCGCCGCCGGGCGCGAGCGCGAGGAAGACGACGGCCGGCACGGCGAGGCCGGCGACCGCGGCGACGAACGGGACGGTCGCGCGGCTGCGGTCGGTGAGCTCGCCCATGACCAGCTCGCGCTTCACCTCGAGGCCGATGACGAAGAAGAAGAGGACCATCAACCCGTCGTTGACCCAGTGCTGCAGGTCGAGGACGAGCTCGGAGTCGCCGAGTCGGATCGCGAGCTCGGTGTGCCACACCTCGTCGTAGGTGTCCCCGCCGAGGTTCGCCCACAGCAGCGCGACGACGGTCGCGGTGAGCAGGAGGGCGGCGCTGCCGGTCTCGGCGCGGATGAGGCGGCGGATCGGCTCGGCGAGCTGGCCGGAGAAGCGCCGCTGACCCGACGGCGTCTGCTCGGCGGGGGAGGGGGCGGCGACGCTCATCGGCGCGGCGCATCCTCGCACGTCCCGACGCTGAGACCGCGCCGAGACCCGCGTGCCAGGAAGGCGGCGTATCGTCCGCGGCATGGGTCTGCGCCGCCTGCTCGGAGCCGCCGTCGACAAGATGGACGCGCTCGGCGACAAGATGGACGCGGCGGACGTCGCGAAGCTCACGCCGGCCGAGCGGGAGCGCCACGAGGCGTGGGAGGCGCACGCCGCGGCGGCGCGGGCGGGCGTCCCTGCGGAGGACCTGCCCGACCCGCGGCTCGTCGGGGCGGTGCTCCAGGGGGAAGCCGGGCTCGTCGCGAACGGCCTCGGGAAGGCGCCGAAGGTCCGCGACGCGATCGAGGATCCCGCCGCGTGGGCGGCGCAGCGCGATGCCGAGCGCGCGGCGCGCGACCGCGCCCGGGAGCCGTATCTCGCGCCGGACCGCCACCCGGTCCGCGTCACGCGGATCGCGACCCGCGGCAAGAGCCAGGTCGCCGAGGTGTGCGACTTCCTCGCCTCGAGCGGGCTCGCCGGCCGGCCCGACCTCGTCTACGGCGCCGCGCGCGTCCCCGACTTCATCAGCCCGTCGAAGATGGGGAGCGAGAAGAACCGCGTCGTCGAGTGGGACGTCGTCCACGCGGCGCCCGAGGGGCTCCCGCCCGCCCCGCCGCCGGTCGCGGTCTCCCTCGAGGCCCGCGACCAGATCGTCGCCCGGCGCGTGGGGGAGCGCGCGCCCCTCGACGAGGACGTCGCCCTCGACCTCCTCGCGCGCGCGGGCATCGGTCCCGAGGCGACGCTCGGTGTCGCGCGCGACGTCGTCATCGACAAGACGAGCGGGGGCGACGACGAGATCGGGCGCGTCATCGCCGGCGTCCGCGGCGTGCACGTGCTCGTCGCGGCGAGCGGAGGGGACGCCCTCCGCCGGGCGGCCGACGCGCCGCGTCCCTGGCCGGTCGCCGCGGCCCCGCCCGACGGCCTGCGCGTCGACGTCCTGCAGTGGGAGTCGATCGCGCGGGCGGTCCACCCCGTCCGCCAGCACAGGCCCGTCCTGCCGTCCCCGTTCCCGCACCTGCCGCTTACGCCGGTCGAGCTGCTGCGCGCGTACCTCGACGTCGTCGGGATCGCGCCCTCCGATGCCTTCGCCGCCGAGGTGACGCACGACCCGCCGCTCGACCTCATGGAGCGCACGAGCGCGCGCGGATTCGTGCGCCGCACGGGAGGCGGCCCGGACCTGCCGTGCGCCGACGGCAAGGACCGCGCGCGGATGGCGGGCGGGCATCACGTCGTCGTCGCCTACCGCGACCGGCCCGCCTACGCGGAGGGCCGCGAGCGGTTCGCGCGCTACGCCTCCACCGAGCTCCAGGCCGACCTCACGCGCGGGCTCGGCCTGCGCGAGCCCGTGCCGCGGCCGCCGAGCCGGCTCGAGCGCACGCTCGAGCGGGCCGGTGACGTCTACGACTTCTTCACGCTCGAGGGCGACGTCACCGTGAGCGAGCCGCGCCCGCGCTACTGCTGGCCGCCGGTCGGCCGGTGAGCGATCCCGACGTCGAGCGCGCGGGGTGGGCCGTCGGAGGGCCGGGCTCCGGTCTGCGCCGGCGCCGCAACCCCCTCCTCGGCCTCCTCGTCCTCGTGCTCGTCGTCGCCGGTGCGGGCGCGTCGGCGTACGGCGTCACGCGGCTCGTCCTCGACGCGGGCGTCGACGAGGACGACGTCGTCGCGACCGGCACGGTCGCCGCGCTCGGCGCGGCCGCGACGCCGGCGGCCGTCTTCGCCGCCGGTGCCGAGGAGGAGCACGCCGTCTGGATCCGCACGCCGCGGCTGTCGAACCGGCGTGACGTCGTCGTCGCCGGGACGGCGTGCGCCGTCGTGTCGCGGGACGGGCGGACGGCGCGGTTCCAGGGCAACAGGCAGGGCTCGAGCGTCGAGGTCGACCGCGACGCGACGATCGGCACCTTCACCCCGTCGGCGGGTCCTGTCGCGGTGACGTGTCGTCACGTCCCGTGGGGCCGGCGTGGTCGTCGGGGCATCCTGCGCGAGGAGCGCGAGTTCCGCGTCGTGCGCGGGTCGCCGGGGGCCGGGCTCGGAGGGATGTGGCCGCTCTTCGGCGGCATCGCGGCGTTCACCGCGGGAGTCGGGCTCGTGCCGCGCTGGCGGGCGGGCACGCTGCGACGCGCGTGAACGAACGTCGATCTGCACCCCCGGGTCGCGCGGGCGCGGGTCGAACGTCGATCTGCACCCCGGCCCGGCGCGAACGTCGATCCTCACCCCCTCCAAGGGGTGCAGATCGACGTCCGACACCGGCGGGGGTGCAGATCGACGTCCGACACCGGCACGGGCTCCGTCGCCCGATACCGTCCGGGACATGGACAAGATCGAGAAGCCCGAGGTCGATGTTCCGGCCGAGAAGCCCGCTCCCTACGGGCTCGACGTGCACGACATCACGGAGGGGCACGGCGAGACGGCGACGAAGGGACATGCCGTCGAGGTGCACTACGTCGGCGTGTCGTTCTCGACCGGCAAGCAGTTCGACGCCTCGTGGGACCGCAACTCGACCTTCTCGTTCGGCCTCGGCCGCGGCGAGGTCATCCCCGGCTGGGAGCAGGGCGTCGAGGGCATGAAGGTCGGCGGCCGGCGCCGCCTCACGATCAGCCCCGAGCTCGCGTACGGCAAGCGCGGCGCCGGCGGCGTCATCGGCCCCGACGAGACCCTCGTCTTCGTCGTGGACCTCATCGACGTGCGCTGAGCCTCCCGAGCCCCCGGCACTCTTTGCATCTCGACGGCCACCGTTGGCTGCCGACATGCAAAGAGGCCCGTCGGCTCGCGGCTCGCGACGCGCCGCGCGGCGACCTCGCTAGACTCCCCTGTCGCTGCGCCCGTAGCTCAGCTGGATAGAGCGTCGGTCTACGGAACCGAAGGTCAGAGGTTCGAATCCTCTCGGGCGCGCTAGAAGAGCCTGCAAAGCAGGCTCTTCTTCTTGGGACATAGTACCGCGATCGAGATTTTGTCGCTGGTTTTTGTCGCGATCGCGCCTCCGAACCAGGGGCCCCGGCGGCCATCGGGCGCGGCGGATAGCGTCTGGGCATGACCGAGCCCACCCCGACATCCGCGTTCGGTGCGGCAGGTCCGGCGCTCGGATACATCGCACAGGTCGACTACGCCCTGCTGGCGGCGCTCGAGCGGATGGACGACGAGGACGACTTCGCCGTCAGCATCGAGACGCTCGACGACATCGTCTTCCACGACGCCGAGACCGACGACGCCACCGAGAAGTGGCAGACCAAGCACACGATCAACGCGACGCGCTCGCTGACAGACGCGAGCACGGACCTCTGGAAGACCCTGGCGAACTGGATCGGCGAGCCGGGCGACGCGATGACGCGACTCGTATTGCTCGCGGTCGCAGGCGCGGGGCCCACGGCCCAGCTGCTGCGGGTCGGCGCTGATCGCGACGTCGCCGAGGCCCAGGAGCGGCTTGAGCGCACTGCGCGGACCTCAGAGAGCGTCTCGAACGGCGACTACTACAAGGCGTTCCTCGATCTCCATGCCGACGATCGCCGCGGCTTGCTCGCGCGTGTGGACATCATCGACGGCGTGCTGCCCGCCGACGAGGTGCAGCAGCAGCTCGAGCGCGCCGTGCGCAAGAGCGTCAAGCCCGCACGGCGCACCGCGCTGGTGGACCGGCTGCGCGGCTGGTGGCACAAGCGCGCGATCGCCCACCTCGCCGCTGTCGCCCGGGGGGAGCACGACCGGATCGGTGCCGCGGAGCTCGAGTCCGAGCTGCTGGAGATCGCCGACGCGCTGCGCGACGAGAACCTCCCGATCGATGTTCTGGACATGGCCGAGCCCAGCGAGCAGGACGTCTCCGAGAGCGACCGCATCTTCGTGGCGCAGCTGCGCCTCGTCGCGCTCGGCAGCGAGCGGATGCGCAGGTGCATCTACGACCACAACCGCGCGTTCGCACAGCGCTCCTTGTGGCAGCGTGACCAGCTGCTCGAGGTGGGTGAGCTTGGCCGGTACGACCGTGAGCTCAAGGAGGCGTGGGCGCGCCACTTCCTGCCGGTCAGCGACGACGACGCCGAAGGCGAGCTCGACGAGGGGGCGCTGCGACGCGAGGCGGCCGAGCGCTTCGTCGAGCTCGACCGCAGCGACCTGGCGCCGATCCGCCGCGACGTCCGGGAGGGCTGGGTCGCCCGTGGGTCGTTGCACGTCATCGCAGACCGCCTGGAGATCGGCTGGCACCCGAAGTGGCTGGAGCACCTCCGCGACCGTCTCGGCGAGGTCGCCGACCAGACCGCAGCCGGCGAGGCCGCGTGAGCGTCACCGTCGCCGACACGCGGCCCGTCGAGGAGCAGGCCCTCTTCAATGCCGCCTTCCTCGCCCTGATGATCCGCCGCGCTGCGGAGGAGCACGAGCAGCGCGCCGGCGGCGGGCTTCTCCCCGTGATCCTGGCCTACCTCGTTGCGCCGCTCGCGCTCCACGGCCCAACGCGTCGCCAGCTGCCGACCCATGTCACCACGCAGATGGGTGAGTGGATCAGGAACCACCCCGACGCGTCAGCAGGGCTAGACGTACGGACCCGAGCGCTGCGACCGCTCGTGTCGTCCGGGCTCACGATGGGCCTGCGGCATGGAGTGCTCATCGGCGAGAACGGCACGCTACGCGCCCTCGCGCTCCGTCGGCGCCCGAGAGGGATGGCACGCAGCGGCGAGGTCGACGCCTGCATCGACAAGGCCGGGTTCCTGGGACGCTGGTTCGCGGAGCAGCCCGACGCTCTGACCGTGCTCGCCCTGTGGGGACTGCGGCCATGATGCAGCTCGACAAGCTCGTCCTCTTCAACGCCGACGGCGAGACCCGCGCGATCGAGTTCAAGCCCGGCGCGCTGAACGTGATCACCGGGGACTCGCGCACCGGCAAGTCGAGCCTCATCAACATCGTGCGGTTCCTCTTGGGCAGCGGCAAGCCGAACGTGCCATTCGGGCCGATCCAGGAGAGCGTGGCCTGGTACGCCCTCCACGCCCACGTCGGCGACACGCGCTTCTTCGTCGCGCGCAAGGCGCCCGATGGAGACCACGAGAGCAACGACGCGATGCTGGTCGTCGGGGGCATCACGACGCCGCCGCTCGACGAGTTGGAGCACAACACGTCGCGCGGAGCGCTGCGCGACTACCTCGGTGGCCTGCTCGGGGTCGAGGACAACCGCAACGAGCCGCGGCTCGGGCAGACGCGACGGGCGCTCACGGCGTCGTTCGTGCACGCGCTCTACTACTGCTTCCAGGGGCAGGGTGAGATCGCCAACCCGGAGATCCTGTTCCATCGCCAGAATCGCGAGTGGATTCCGCAGACGATCCGGGACACGCTGCCCTACTTCCTCGGAGCGCAAGGCGCCGACGACCTGCGCAAGCGCGAAGAGCTCGTCGATCGCCGCCGCGACCTACGCCGCCTGAGCCAGCGGCTACGGGCCGCGGAGTCCGAGCGGGCGGCCGGGCTCGATCGAGCCGGCGCGCTGCTGACCGAGAGCCTCGACGTCGGCCTGCTCGCTGATCGCCCGGAGGTGGCTGATCTTGCTGCGGCCCGTGCGGAGCTTCGGCGCATCGTCGACAACCCCGCCGCCGTTGCGGAGGCCGTCGAGTCGGGCGCGGAGTTCGACCGTCTCCGCGACCGCCGACGCGAGCTCAGCGACCGTGTGCGCGACGTCGGGGAGCAACTTCGCGCTGTCGAGCAGTTCGCCACCGCCGACCACAACCACTCGACCGAGCTGGCCGAGCAACAGGCCCGCCTCGCGTCGATCGGACTGATCCCCGCTGAGGATGCCGACGCGACCTGCGCGCTTTGCGGGCAGAGCCTGGGCGAAGACGCCGAACCGCGTGACACGGTCGAACGCGCGCTCGGGCGGGCTGGGCGGCGACTTGAGCTCGCGCGACGTGACACACCGCGGATCGACTCGGCGCGCACCGCGCTGATCGAGCGTCAGCGGACCGCGCGCGACGAGATCCGCGACGTCGACCAAGCGCTCAACGCGCTCGCGGCCCGGGACGAGACAGTCCAGCGAGCACGCGACGCAGTCAACGTGCAGAGCTACGTCCGCGGCCGCATCGCGCTGTACCTCGACAGCTCCGACGACACCGGAGATGAGGAGCTCGAGCGCCTGCGCCGCGAGGTCACGTCCGCAGAACAGCTCGTCGCCTCCCTCGTGGAGACGCTCGACAGCGACGCCGTGCGATCGCGGACCACGTCGCTACTACGTACCGTCAGCCGCCAGATGACCACCTGGGCGCAGGCGCTCGACCTCGAGCACGCCGACCACGGAGCGCTCATCGACATCGACGAGCTCACCATCGTGGCCGATACCCCGCAAGGGCCTGCGTACATGAACGCCGGCGGCATCGGCAGCGGCATGAACTGGGTGGGGTACCACCTCACGACCTACCTCGCTCTGCAGGACTTCTTCATCAAGCGCCAGCGGCCCGTCCCGTCGTTCATCGTCCTCGATCAGCCCAGCCAGGCGTTCTTCCCGCGAGACCGCGAGACCGGCGGCGACCTGGACGAGCTCACCGACACCGACCGCGAGAACACGCGCAAGCTCTACAAGCTTACCTTCGATGTCGTGCAACAGCTCGCTGGCAAGTTGCAGGTGATCGCGCTCGACCACGCGGACTTCGAGGACGACTGGTTCGCAAATTCAGTGATCCAGCGTTGGCGCGGAGGTGACGCTCTCATTCCCGCCAACTGGTACCACTCCTGAGCGAAGACGGGGCTTCGGGGGTCGGCGCGCGACGACGGCAGGACCGCGGCTCAAGACTAAGCGGTCGAGCCCGCGCGCGCACACCGCGAGGCCGTCAGCCTAGGAGTCGCGCGTGGCGCCCGGCGTGATCTGCAACTGGGCGCCCGCGATGGTCGGCAACACGATGCGCTTGTTCGCGGGCGTGTCGCTCGTCCCGGTGAGACGGGTGGCGGAGTCGGCGCGACCGTCGAAGCGCGCCCACATGAGGCTCGGTCCTTCAAGCGTCCTGGCCTCGTCGTGGAGAGTCCACCACTGCGTTCGCGGCATCCGCGCCGGTGGGGTGCCGACGATCAGCAGGAGCGCGAGACCGACGACCTCGACGCGACAGCCGAGACGCAAGGTCGTCTCGTTCGGCGTGGCCAGGACGTCGGCGTGCGGCGTGAGGTCGACGTCGAAGGGCGATGCGGGCTGGACGAGGCCCATCGCGAGCTCGTTGGGCAGCTCACCTCCGATCGCGGCATTCGCGATCGCATCCCAGCGAGCGCTCCGAGCGTCTTTCGGATCTTGCAGCCAGCGCGTCTCCAGCGCGATCTTGCAGAGTGCCCGCGCTACGTCGTCGCGGCGTGACGCCGAACTTGTGTCAGCGTCGACGTACAGCGAGAAGTCGCGGCGGTCTGACTCGCCCAGGTCCAGGCGCCAGGCGGTGCCCGCAACCGCGTCGGCCAGACCCCCGCGACGCTTACGGATGAGGCCAAGCGAGCGAAAGACCGAGATCGGTGGCCATTCGGCGAGAGCGAGGTCCGCGCGCGAGAGCCGCTGGCCGTTGCACTTCGTACAGGTCTCGCCCTTGGGGATCGTCAGCTCGCGTTCGACCAGTCCGGACGACTCGGTGTTGCCGAGAGCCGCCGGGATCACGTGCTCGACGGATTCGAACCGGCCATCGTCGTTTCCACAGGTGAGACAGCCGGTGGTGCGGGCGCTGCGCAACATGGGCCAGCCAAGGTACGGCGGTGACGCGACGGAGCGGTGACGCGGTCCTCAGCTGGTGGCTGAGACGGGTGTGTCGACCGGGCGGTACACGTCAGGCGGTCGGCGGCGACGTGGTCGGGGACCGAGGCGCGGGAAGCCCGGTCTTACGATTCGTCCCGGTGGATGCCCAAGCCGCGCCCAGCGAGATCGCCTACTACTACCCCGAGCCGTACTGGCAGGCTGACGAGGGCAGCTGGGTCAAGAGCCTGCTGCTGTTCTTCGACGAGATCGCGATCCTGCTGCCGGAGTACATGCGCGGGCGCCACGTCAGCGCGGACCCGACGCTCGCAGGTCCGGTCGAAGATCTCGGTCTTCTGCGCGTGATCGAGCCCGAGACCTTCGTGGACGAGGCGACTGCCGCCCAGTTGGCGGACGTGATCGAGGCGCTCGTCGCGGGCGGGGCATTCGACGGCCTGGGCGAGGTCGACCGGTTGGCCGAGCTCTCGATGTCGCGGATGGGGATGGCGTCGCTCCGCGCTGTGGCGGAGTCGGTGAACGCGAAGCTCAAGGAACGTGGCCTCGCGAAGGCGACCGAGGACGGCGTCTCGGTGCCGATGCATCCGGTCGTGCGGAGCGCCTACCTGCTGATCCTCGCGCAGCTCGCACGGACGACCGGGGCGAGGCACGGCCTCGATCTTCATCCCGTGACCAACGGCCGAGGGACGGGCAGCGGATTCCGTCGCTTGCTCGAGGTTGATGTGATGCCGTCGCGCGGTCAGGTCGTCGACTTCGACCTCGAGGTCGTGAGCGTGGACCTCGAGACGATCCCGCTGGAGGACGTGCTGGCGTTCAAGCGGGAGTCCGCCGGCGCGCACCGGCGCTACATGCAGAACCTGCGCGCATTCGCACTCGAACTCTCGGTCATAGAAGCGGCCGACCGCGCGCGAGCGCTGGCCGATCGGCGAGCCGATCTCCAGGACGAAGCACGGGATCTGCGGGAGCGTGCGAGCAAGGCATGGCGCAGTCCGAAGGCGGTGTCCGGATTCGGGCTGGGGATCTCGGGCGCCGCATGGTCGGTGGCCACCGGCAATCCAGTCCCGGCCGCGCTGGCCGCGCTCGGCGCTGGCTTGGGGATGCTTCCCGGCAAGGCCGAGGGCAGCGCGTACTCCTACCTCTTCGAGGCGCGCAAGCAGCTTCGATGAGCGCACGCGAACCGGGGTTGAATGCGACGGCGGGCCGGCATCCGTCGGCCCTCACATGTAGAACTCCACGTGCCGGACCTAACTAACGCTGTTGTGCGGCGGCCCGCCCATACCCGGACTAACCACCCGGGTGGCGGGCCGTCGAGTTTTCCGTCCGGACCGTTTGCTTGCCTTCCTGTTGCTTGGGGTTGGTCCCCCATGCCGCGTTAGTCGTCCAACAGGAAAGGTCTGGCATGCAGGCATACCGTTATCCGCCCCTGGCTCCGCGCCCGGGCGACAAGGCCCTCGAAGAGATCCTTCGGCACATCGCTGTCCCGAAGGACGTCCTGGCGGAGGCCAAGGCCCGTCGCAACCTCGTGTGCGAACTCGCGATGCGTCACCCGGCGGCGCGCGCCACGTGGTACTCCGGCTCGATCGCGCACGGCACGCACAACTCCCCGCTCGGCGACGCCGACTGCGGCGTCATGGTCGACCGGCGCTCCGTGGAGTTCCGCGCATACGGTCCGGACGCCGAAGGCACCGGGCTGGGGCCCGAGATGTTCATCCAGTCGTTCGCCGAAGCGATCCTTCCTGAGGTCCGCGCCGCCGGCTACCCGGACGCCGACGTCGACCTGAGCGGCAATCGCGCGATCAAGTTCATGTTCAACTCGCGAGTCGACTTCGGCGAGCTCGGCGAGGTCGATCCCTACGTCGATCTGATCGTCGGCCTCGACCGCCGCGACGCGCCGGGCATCTGGATCCCCAACCGCCGCGAGAACGGCTGGGACGCCGCGGACCCTCAGAAGCACACCGAGCTCATGACCGAGCGCGATCCGCAGGAGCTCGTCGTTCACCGGGCGCACCTCATTCGCCTCGGCAAGCGTGCCATCAAGCGGGACGGCCAGGAGCCGCGCACGCCCGCGATGTGCTCGTGGAACTTCAGCGCGCTCGGTCTTGAGCACGTGGATGAGCGCGAGCCGCTGGCCACCGCACTGACGTCCCTGCTCGCCGACGCGTCGACGAGCATCGCGGCGGGCCTGACGGACGACCCCGCCGGTGTCGCTGACCCCATCGCGCTGCCCGACGGGATGACCAACGAGCAGTCCGCCGAGCGGCTGGCGCAGATGGCCCGCATCGTCCAGTCGGCAGCCGACGCGTCAAGTCTCGCCGAGGCCCGCCGCATCCTGTCGGCGCTGTTCGGCGTGGAGATCGACGAGATCCGTGCGCGTCACCAGTCCCTGACGCGCAGCAGCCCGCTGAACCCGGCGCTTCGTTCGGGGAACGCTGCGGCGGTCGGGGCGGCGCTGGGAGTGCCCGAGCTGAAGAAGACGACGCGCTCCCACGGCGGCTGACGGTGCCCGTGATCCTCTACGGCGGAACCGAGATCCCCGTGCGCGAACGCGCCACCGCATCGGGCGTC
Organism: Paraconexibacter sp.; assembly: GCF_059438195.1. Taxonomy (NCBI): domain Bacteria; kingdom Bacillati; phylum Actinomycetota; class Thermoleophilia; order Solirubrobacterales; family Paraconexibacteraceae; genus Paraconexibacter; species Paraconexibacter sp. The sequence continues at coordinate 10,671 of NZ_JBLKKY010000028.1, read as the reverse complement.
GAGTACACCTTCCCGCTGGCCGTCCCGGCAACGGGCGAGCAGGTGACGGTGATGGCCCGCATCGGCATCGGATCGGATGGCATGAGCGCGGTCGTCCATGTGAAGGACGCGCCGGACTGTCGACGGCACCGTTTCGGCGATCAGTCGCTGTGCATGTGGTTCGACCCGGATGCCCCCGAGCAGAAGTGGACCATGGCCGACGGGCTGGACCAGCTCGGCGCCCACGTCGCGCGGCACCTCTTCCAGGAGGCCGTCTGCCGCGCGGGTGACTCATGGCCGGGCGAGGAGTCGCCCGGCATGCACCCGCGGCCCAAGGCCTGCACGACGTGCGGAGGCGAAGGGCCTTGAGCGTGATCACCGCCTTGATCTGCGGCCACTCCTTGGGAGACGTCGTGCGCGACTTCGGGCCGATGTTCGCGCTGGTGGGTGTCGCGATCACGCTCTTCGTGAACGGCGCCCGCGAGGAGCGGCGTCGGCGTCGTGAGATCCATGCGCGCGCGCTCGAAGCGATCGCTCGGTACTTCGAGATGCCGTTCTTGATCCGGCGCCGACGTCACGACGAACCCAGCGCCGAACGGGCTCGCCTGACCGAGCGGTTCGCCGATGTCCAAGCCGAGCTGGCCAGCTGCGCGGCGCTGATGCGCGCCGACCCAGACCCGGCGGTCCGGACGGCTTACTCGGCGCTGGTCACCGCCACCCAACAGCACGCCGGCACGCAGGCATCCTCGGCATGGGACTCGGAACCGATCATGTCTGACGCCGAGATGGGAATGGGCGACGTCATCGACGCGCTGGGACCCATTGGGCCGGTGCGCGAAGCGTGCGAGCGTGCGATGGCGAAGTCGACAGCTTCGCGGCACCGTAGGGAGCGGTCATAGCGCAGCGCGAGTCGCACACCGAGCGTCAGATCGAACCCGGTACGGTCGACGACTAATTGCCCCCATGTCCAAACTCGAGGATCTCAAGCCCGGCCTGCATCTCGCTGGCGTGATCCCCGGGCAACGCGTCTCAGTCATCGCCGTGCAGCCGCACGGTGGCGACGCGATCGAGCTCACCTACAAGACAGCAGAGGGCGAGCTCGGGCAGCGCGTCCTGGGCCGAGACGCCGAAGACACGCTGAACGTCGTGCTGGCGCAGGCCCGGCCGCTGGACGCCATCGCAGCCGACTTCAAGCTCGTCGCCGAGTGCCAGCGCATCAAGCTGGCCGGCCTTTCGGATCCGATGCTGGCCGTGACGACCTCGGACATCCAGCCGCTGCCTCACCAGCTGCGCGCGGTCTACGGCGAGCTGTTGCCGCGCACGCCGCTGCGGTTCCTGCTCGCCGACGATCCCGGCGCCGGCAAGACCATCATGGCCGGGCTCTACATCAAGGAGCTGATCCTCAGAGAGGACGTCAAGCGCTGCCTGATCGTCGCCCCTGGCGGCCTGGTCGAGCAGTGGCAAGACGAGCTCTACCTGAAGTTCGGGCTCGCGTTCGAGATCTTCACCCCGCAGCTCGGCGAGACGGTGTTCGGCACGACAGCATTCGAGCAGCATCCACTCGTCATCGCGCGCATGGATCAGCTCGCACGCAACGAGACCCTGCTCGCCGAACTGAGCAAGTCCGAGTGGGACCTCGTCGTCGTCGACGAGGCGCACCGGATGGGCGCGCACTACTTCGGCGGCGAGCTGAAGAAGACCAAGCGGTTCCTCCTCGGAGAGATGCTCGGCGACATCGCCCGCCATCTGCTCCTCATGACCGCCACACCCCACAGCGGGAAGGAGGAGGACTTCCAGCTCTTCCTCACGCTGCTCGACCGCGATCGCTTCGAGGGCAAGTACCAGTCCACGGTCCACGCCGCCGACACGTCTGGCGTCATGCGCCGGATGGTCAAGGAAGACCTTCTGACCTTCGACGGCAAGCCGCTGTTCCCCGAGCGGATCGCCGAGACCGTCCCGTACGAGCTCACCGAGCTCGAGCAGGACCTCTACGAGCAGGTCACCACCTACGTGCGCGAAGGAATGAACCGCGCCGCGAAGCTCGACGGCAAACGCCGCAACACGGTCGGGTTCGCCCTGACGGTCCTCCAACGCCGGCTCGCCTCCAGCCCCGAGGCCATCTACCGCTCACTGGAACGCCGAGTCGAACGTCTCGAACGCCGCAAGCAGGAGGTGCTCACCGGCGGCACGCTCGCTGAGCCCAAACAGGCCGAGCTCGTCGGCGACCTCGACGAGTTCGACGACGACGAGTTCTCCGCCGAAGAGCTGGAGAACATTGAGGAGGAGCTGGTCGACTCCGCGACCGCTGCACGGACGGTCGAGGAACTCGACACCGAGATTCTCGAGCTCCGCGATCTGATCAAGGCCGCGGGCCACGTGCGCGCGTCGGACACGGACCGCAAGTGGTCTGAGCTGCGCACGATCCTCGAGGACAACACCCTCGCAACGCCAGGACCGGGGGACGAGCGCCGCAAGCTCATCGTCTTCACCGAGCACCGCGACACGCTCAACTACCTGTCACGGCGCATCAGCTCGCTGCTCGGACGGCCGGAAGCCGTCAAGGCGATTCACGGGGGTGTACGCAGGGTTGAACGTCGGCAAGTCACCGCCGAGTTCACGTCCAATCCCAAGGTCCAGGTCCTGCTCGCCACCGATGCCGCGGGCGAGGGACTCAACCTCCAAGCAGCTCACCTGATGGTCAACTACGACCTCCCGTGGAACCCGAACCGGATCGAGCAGCGCTTCGGACGAATCCACCGCATCGGCCAGCACGAGGTCTGCCGGCTGTGGAACCTCGTCGCCGAGAACACACGCGAAGGCGAGGTCTTCACGCGGCTGCTGGAGAAGATCGAGGAACAGCGCAAGGCCTACGGCGGCAAGGTCTTCGACGTTCTCGGCACGGCTTTCGGCGAGACGCCGTTGCGCACGCTGCTCATCGAGGCAATCCGCTACGGCGAACAGCCCGAGACCAGGGCGAACATGGAGAAGGTCATCGACGCCGGGGTGGCCCGCGGCATCGAGGAGCTGCTCGCCGAGCGCGCGCTGGCTACCGACGCCATCCAGCGCGCGGACATCGCGCAGCTGCGCGCACTCATGGACGAGGCGCGCGCGCGACGTCTGCAGCCCCACTACATCGAGGGTGCGTTCCGGATGGCCTTCACTCGCCTCGGGGGAAAGATCCGTCGTCGCGAACGAGGGCGGTTCGAGATCACGCACGTCCCAGCTGAACTACGGACGATCAGCCGAGGACCGATTGCCACCCGCTACGAGCGCGTCACCTTCGACCTCGACCACGTGCTGGATGATGCGGGAGCCCGCGCCGAGCTGCTCGCTCCCGGACACCCACTTCACGACGCGGTGACCGACGAGACAGTGACCCGCTGGCACGCGACGCTCGAGCGCGGCACCGTCCTCGTGTCACCGACGATCGACGCCCCACGGCTGCTCGTCGGCGTGATCGAGGAGGTCGCCGACGCCACGGACACCGCGGTCGCCCGGCGCTTCGGCTACGCGTTCATCGACGAGCACGGCGATGTCGAGGCCGCGGGACCAGCTCCGTACCTCGACTGCGTCGCAGCACCGTTGACCGACGAGGTGATGGCGGCGCGGGATCTGCCCTGGCTGCCAGCGGCAGAGGAGCAGGCGGCAAGCTGGATCATCGCCAACCAGGTGTCGGCATTCCTGAACGAGGTCAAGGTGCGCCGCGAGGTGGAGTTGCACCGCGTGCGCGAGCAGGTTGCGCAACGCCTTGATCAGGAGAGCAACCGCCTGATCCTCGAGTCGATGGTCGCTCATGAGCAGGAGCAGGCTGGCAAGAAGCCCAAGGAGAGCCAGACCAACCTGATGTACAAGGCGGCCGACCTCGAGAGGCGACGTAACGAGCGACTCGCGTTGCTCGATCGTCAGCTACAGATGCAGGCCAAGCCCCCGCGGGTCGTCACCGCAGCTTTGGTGTTGCCGCTCACCGCCGTTGAGACCCAGGTGCCGGCTGACGCCCCGGTGCACGCCGTTGAGACGAAGGAGGTCGAGCGGCGAGGGGTGGAACTGGTCCTCGCCACCGAGCGCGGGCTAGGGCGAACGCCCATCGAGCAGGCGTTCAACAATCCAGGCTTCGACGTGCTGTCCCAGCGCGACGGGGAGGATCCGATCCGGATCGAGGTCAAAGCGCGTATCGCCGGTGCAGAGGACTTCTACGTCACGCACAACGAGGTCCTCACGGCTCGCAACAGCGCGCCGCGCTATCGCTTGGCGCTCGTCCGCGTCGACCCTCGGGGCGCAGATCACGACGAGGTGCGGTACCTCGAGAATCCGTTTGCGCGCTTCGACGCGGGCGACTTCGACGCCACCGGCCATCGGGGCAAGTGGGATACAACCTGGGCGCAGGGACGGGAGCCGTTCTGAGACCGACCACGACAAATCGAGGGACGACGGCGTGAGCGCATCGAAGCGCAAGTTGATTGAGGTGGCCCTGCCACTCGAGGCGATCAATAAAGCATCCACTCGTGAGAAGTACATCCACGACGGCCATCCATCAACGCTGCACCTATGGTGGGCGCGGCGGCCGCTCGCGACTGCGCGGGCCGTTCTGTTCGCTCAGCTGGTGGACGATCCTTCATCGAATCCGGACCGCTTCCCGACCGACGAAGCCCAACGGGCTGAGCGTGAGCGGCTCCACAGCGTTATCGAACGTTTGGTTGTCTGGGAGAACACGAACGACCAGCAACTGCTCGCTGAGGCTCGCGCTGAGATTCGAGCGTCGAACGGTGACAACCTGCCGCCGATCCTGGACCCGTTCGCTGGTGGTGGAACCATCCCACTCGAGGCCCAGCGCCTGGGTCTAGAGGTGCAAGCGTCAGATCTCAATCCTGTTGCGGTCTTGATCAACAAGGCCATGATTGAGATCCCGTCTAAGTTCATCGGCCGGCCTCCGGCCTTCCCCGGTCTCGCCGACGGCCGCGTGGGTAGCTGGGAAGGAACCACAGGGCTCGCCGCTGACGTGCGCGCTTACGGCGAGTGGATGTGCGAGCAGGCGCAGCAGCGCATCGGCTTGCACTACCCGCAAGCAACGCTCGCCGATGGGACACAAGCAACTGTCATCGCCTGGGTCTGGGCCCGCACGGTGACCTGCCCGAACCCCGTGTGTGGTATCGAGATGCCGCTGGTGCGTACTTGGTGGCTCGGTAGAAAGAAAGGTAAGGAGGCGTGGATTCGTTGCGTCATCGCAGCGGACCCTCACCACCCGAGCGGGAAGCGGGTGAGGTTCGAGATCGGTAATGGAAGGACTGGCGCACCTACCACTAGCGAGGACGGGACGGTCGGACGTAACGGCGCGACGTGCGTCGCGTGCGGCTCGGCTGTTGCTTTGGACCATGTGAGAGCGGAAGGTCGTGCGGGACGACTAGGGGCAGCGCTCATGGCAACCGTGGCGGAGGGCGATCGCCGCCGCGTGTATCTAGCACCGACTGACGAGCACCGCTCCGCAGCGGACGTAGGGCGACCAGCGACCGCGCCTGAGGAAGGCATTCCTACGGAGGCCCTCGGATTCCGGGTTCAGAACTACGGAATGACGCGCTGGGCGGACCTCTTCACGAGCCGGCAACTGCTAGCGCTGACGACTTTCAGTGAGCTTGTCATTGAGGCACGGGAGCGCGTGCTTCGGGACAACTTGGCCGCTGGCGTACTGAGTGGGGACCGACTTGAGGCTGGCGGCACCGGTGCCGAAGCCTACGCCGATGCGGTTGCCACATACCTAGGGCTCGTCACGAGCCGGATGACCGAATATCAGTCGAACCTTTGCGCCTGGGCCAACAACCCACAAATGGAGATCGTGAAGACTCTGTTCACAAGGCAGGCGATTCCGATGATGTGGGACTTCGCTGAGGCGAACGCGCTCGGTGACAGATCAGGCAGCGTAACCCGGATGACCATTGCAGTCGCAAAAGTGCTCGATAGGTTGGGTGGTAGCGAGGCATCGACGAGCGTCGCTCAAGCGGATGCCATTGTCGCTGTGGGGCGGCGGGCGATCATCTCGACGGACCCGCCGTACTACGACAACATCGGCTACTCCGACCTCTCCGACTTCTTTTACGTGTGGCTTCGGCGGTCACTTCAAGAAGTTCATCCGGAGCTCCTGAGCACCATGCTCGTTCCGAAATCCGAGGAACTGGTTGCCAATCCGTTTCGCCACGATGGCGACGATGGTGCAAAGGCCTTTTTCGAGGATGGTTTTCGTCAAGTGTTTGCGCGGGCTCGCGACCATGCCTCCGACACGTCTCCGATCACGGTCTACTACGCGTTCAAACAGTCAGACTCCGGCGACGACGGGACTGCCTCCACGGGTTGGGAGACGTTGCTCGATGGCATGATCGGGTCCGGCTGGGCGATCACAGCGACTTGGCCGATGCGGAGCGAGCGCGGCGGTCGGATGCTGGCGGTCGGGACGAACGCTCTCGCTTCGGCGATTGTTCTAGCGCTGCGACCGCGTCCCGAGGACGCCCCGACGACCGATCGGCGTGGGCTAATCGCCGCGCTGCACGATGAACTGCCTGATGCGCTGCGCAAGCTCCAGCAGGGTGCCATCGCACCTGTCGACCTGCCGCAGGCCGTCATTGGCCCCGGCATGGCGGTGTTCTCGCGTTACGCGAAAGTGATCGAGAACGATGGAACGGCCATGACGGTGCGTTCCGCGCTTGCCCGGATCAACGAGATTCTTGACCAGGTCCTCAATGAGCAGGAAGGCGACTTCGACGCCTCGACACGCTTTGCGATCGCTTGGTACCGGCAGCACGGCTACGCCACGGGGAAGTTCGGAGTCGCGGACGATCTTGCGCGCGCTCGCAACACTTCGGTTGAGACCATGGTGCGTGACGGAATCCTGGTCAGCGCAGCCGGCAAGGTAACGCTCCTGTCGCCTTCGGCGATGCCCGAGGATTACGACGTGATCACGGACGATCGCGTCGGGACCTGGGAGGTCCTCCACCATCTCATTGCGTTCTTGGAGCGCGATGGCCTTCCCGCTGCGGGAGCCTTCCTTGCTGACGCGCGCGAACGGCCTGACGGCGCAGTCGACACCGAGCTCGTCAAGGAGCTGGCGTTCTTGCTGTTCTCGATTGCTGAGAAGAACGGTTGGACGCAGGACGCGCTTGCGTTCAACACAGTTGCAACTGCATGGCCGGACGTGATCCAGGCCGCGCGCTCGGCGCCGACGGGTGAGCAGGCGGCGTTCGAATTTGGGGAGGGCTGATCGATGGCGATGTCTAACCGCGACCGGATCGGCAAGATGTTCGAGTTGCTCGCCCCGGCGCTCGATGACTTCATCGCGCGGTCTGTGGCTCCGCAGCTCCCGGAGGACGCGGTCTGGACCGCTCTCGTCGCGATGAAGGACAAGAAGAAGGGGATCGAGGACAAGGAGTACCACCGCCTCGACCCGCAAGTCCAGCTGCGGATGCTCACCGAGAACATCCCGCACAACCTTAAGTCGGGCTGGTACCCGTTCGACGACGCGATCGGGCGTGTCGGGCAGGGGTACAGCAAGGAACTTCGAGAAGCGCGCAACGACTGGGCACACAACAAGTCGTTCAGCGATGACGACGCATACCGATGCTTGGACACCGCGGAGCGTCTGCTTATCGCCGTCGGCGCATCCCCGGTGGCTGATGAGGTCAAGGGCATCCGTCTGGGGCTGCGCCGCTTGACCGCGAGCAAGGACGACAAGAAGGTCTTGCAGTCGGCCGTGGTCTCCCCTGAGTCCGCGGGCCTGCGCCCTTGGCGCGAGGTGCTCCGGCCGCACGACGACGTCGCGACCGGCAACTTCCAGGCCGCCGAGTTCGCCGCTGACCTCTACAAGGTTGCTGCAACCGACGAGGCCGGCACGGACTACGCCGAGCCGGTTCAGTTCTTCGCGCGCACGTACCTGACCGAGGGACTGCGTGACCTGATCGCCCGTGCGGTGCGTCGCCTCGACGGCGATCAGAACGCCTCGCCGGTGATCAACCTGCAGACCAACTTCGGTGGCGGCAAGACGCACTCGATGCTCGCGCTGTGGCACCTGGCATCCGGAACGCCTCTCGGCGACTATCCGCAGGACGTCCAGGAGGTACTTGCCGACACCCGGTTCGCGGAGCTGCCGGCTGGCATTCGGCGGGTCGCGCTGGTGGGAAACCACACATCGCCGTCCGGCTCCGTGAAGGACGACGGGACCCAGGTCAACACGATCTGGGGCGAGTTGGCCTGGCAGCTGGGCGGGCGCGAGGCGTTTGCGATCGTCGAGAAGGCGGATGCGGGACGCACACCACCCGGCGAGGCGCTCCACAGTCTGCTCGGTGCATACGCGCCGGCGGTAATCCTCATCGACGAGTGGGTGGCGTACGCGCGGAGCCTGGTCGGCCGCGACGACCTGGCCGGCGGCACGTTCGACGATCAGTTCACGTTCGCGCAGTCGCTGACCGAGGCGGTCAAGGGCACGCCCGGCGTGCTGCTTGCCGTTTCGATCCCGGCTTCCGAGAGCGGCGACGACGCGAAGCTCGTGGCCGGCAACGCCGAGGAAGTCGGCGGGGCACATGGTCTCGAAGCCCTCAAGCGGCTGCAGAACGTGGTGCGTCGAGTCGCCGACCAGTGGCGTCCGGCGTCGCCGAACGAGGCCTACCACATCGTTCGACAGCGGTTGTTCGTCACCCCGGACGCCGACGCGCTCGCATCGATCAACGCCACCGCCCGCGGCTTCGTCGAGCTGTACCACCGGCACGCCGACGACTTTCCACGCGAGGCGCGCGACGGCGGCTACGAGGACCGCATCAAGCAGACCTACCCGATCCACCCGGAGCTGTTTGACCGCCTCTACGAGGACTGGTCGAGCCTCGAGCGCTTCCAGCGCACCCGTGGCGTGCTGCGCCTGATGAACACCGTCATCCACGCGTTGTGGGTGGGCGAAGACCAGTCGCCGCTGATCATGCCCGGGTCGATCCCGATCGGGACCGCCGCGGTGAACGCTGAGCTGACGCAGTACCTCCAGGATTCGTGGAAGGCCGTCATCGACGCCGACGTCGAGGGCCCGAACGCCGAGCCGGTGAAGATCGACGCGGGCAAGCCGCTGTTCGGCCAGCGGTCGCTGACCAGGCGCCTCGCACGGACCGTGTTCTTCGGCGCGGCTCCGACGATCGGTTCGGCGCACAAGGGCTTGGAGACGCAGCGCGTCTTCCTCGGCACCGCAGCGCCCGGTGACGTCCCGGGGAACTTCCATTCGGCACTTGCCGCGCTCGCCGATCGCGCGACCTACTTCTACAGCTCGGGCGGGAGGTACTGGTACGACCTCCAGGCGAACATCTCGCGGCGAGCCAAGGACCAGGCAGAGCGGCTCCACGTCGAGGAGGTCTACGCCGAGATCGCGCGTCGCCTCGACAGTCAGGCCAAGACGCGCGGGTCATTCGCCGGCGTTCATGTCTGCCCGGATGATGCGGCGGACATCCCGGACCTCGACGAGGCGCGTCTCGTCATCCTGCACCCGAAGCTCACCCACAAGCGTGGGTTCAGCGAGTCGAGTGCCGTCACGTTCGCGAAGGCCGCGACCGAGCGGCGCGGTGCAGCCAACCGCACGTACCGCAACATGGTCGTCTACCTCGCTAGTGACCAAGACCGCATGGACGAGCTTGAGCGGTCGGTGCGCGAGTACCTCGGCTGGTCGGGAATCCTGGAGAAGCAGGACGACCTCAACCTGACGACGAGCCAGAAGAACCAGGCCCTCGAGCGCCAGACCAAGGCAAGCGAGACCACCGAGGCGCGGCTGTTGGGCGCCTACCAGTGGGCGCTCGTCCCGACCGGGCAGCCCATCGAGATCGAAGCCACGAAGGTCGAGGGACAAGCGACGTCGCTGGCCGAGCGCGTGAGCCGTCGCCTCGGAAACGACGGCGCCCTCACGGTCCAGCACGCAGCTCCCGCGATTCGCCACCAGCTCAACAGCGCGGCCGCCAAGCTCTGGGAGGACGGTCACCTGACGGTCGGCGCGTTGTGGCGGCTCTACGCCGAGTACCCCTACATGCCTCGCCTGCGCGACCGCGCGGTGCTGGACGCCGGCATCGGCGGGCCACAGCTGCTGTGGGAGCAAGAGGGCTTCGCGGTCGCCGACGGCTACGACGAGGCAACTCAGAAGTACCGCGGACTCGTCCTGCCGACCGACGACGTCTCGGCGGCATTGACCGACGCGACGCTCATCGTCAAACCTGAGCTGGCCAAGGCGCAGCGGGCCGCCGAAGTGCCCGAGGAGTCACCCGCCGGGGGAGGGGCTGTCCCGGAACCGGATGGCGGGACCTCTCCTGAACCAGGAACCGAGCCGACGTCGGCTCCGGGCAAGACACGATTCTTCGGAAGCAAGCGCCTGCAGGCCGACCGCTACGCATCGGATTTCAAGAAGCTGGCCGAAGAGGTTCTCGGCCCGCTGGGCGCGACGCCGGGTGTCACGCTCAACGTCACGATCGAGATCGAGGCGACGACGGCTGGCGGGTTTGACGACGCGAAGGTACGGACGGTCTCGGAGAACGCAGCGACGATGAAGTTCGAGCAGAGCGGGTTCGAGGAGGGCTGACCACTATCCGGACGCGGCACCCGCCGGGCGTCGTGCTGGTCACCAGACCCGAGGAGGTGCCCAGACTGCTCTCAAGCGGTCGTCGCAACACCGGGTTGTTGGAACGGTGAGCGTAA
>NZ_JBLKKY010000027.1:0-52345 GCF_059438195.1 Paraconexibacter sp. | reverse complement strand
CCTCGCCGACTTGGCGAGAGGACCTTGCCGCTCGGGGCACGCCGAAGGCGCGCAATCAGATGTTCGCGTACAGCTCGCTCGTCGCACGCGGCTGTGCCGACTGCGGCGAACGCGACCTTGTCGTCCTCGACTTCGATCACATCGGCGACAAGCGCGCGAACGTGTCGACGCTCGCGCACCGTGGCAGCTCTCTCGCCACGGTCGCCGCCGAGATCGCGAAGTGCGAGGTCCGCTGCGCGAACTGCCACCGGCGCCGGACGAGCGCGTCGCTCGGGCATTGGCGCTCGCTGCACCCTCCTGCCGACGATGACCCGCCGGCTGCGGCGGAGGCCGCCGTGTGACGGGGCCGGTCAGCCCGCGAGGAACGTGCGCACGCGCGCGTTCACGTCGTCGGCGTGGGTGAGCGGTCCCATGTGTCCCGCGCCCGCGATCGTCTCTCGGCGGACGTCGGGCAGCGCCGCCTCCAGGCGGTCCGCCGCCCGGCGGATCGCGAGCGGCGAGGAGTCGCCGCCGAGGAGCAGGCACGGGAGGTCGAGCTCGGCGTGCGCCGACGCCGGCGTCCGCTCGGCGGTGAGGGCATGGGCGCCGTCGACGAGCGTGCGCCCGCCGTCGCGGAACCCGGTTCGGACCGGCTCGCCGAGCGCGTCCCACGCGCCCGTGCCGCTCCAGTAGTCGACGAAGGCACGGAACCACTCCTCCGAGGGAGGGCCAGGAGCGTCCCACACCGGGGTGCCGGTGACGCGCGCGAGGTCGGCGAGCGCCTCGTCGTCGGCGGGCGGATCGTGGAGGACCCCGAAGGCGACCGGCTCGAAGAGCGCGAGCCGGCGGACCGCGCCCGGCGCGTCCCGGGCCGCGAGGAGAGCGACCATGCCGCCGTAGGAGTGGCCGACGACGTCGGCGGGCGCGTCGAGGCCGCGGAGCGCGGCGACGATCATCGCGACGTCGTGAGCGAGCGGGTCGCCGGTCGTCGGCGTCTCGCCGGCGCGCGATCCGTGGGCGACGAAATCGGGGGCGTGGACCGTGCGATCCTCGCCGAGCGCGGCGGCGAGGCGCCGCCACTGCCGCGACGACATGCCGCCGCTGTGGAGGAGGAGGACGGGGGCGCGCATGTGCGCACGCTAGTCGATTGCATCACGCAACTGTGCCGTCGCCTTCCCCTCGGTACGCTCCCCCGCAGGGCTGCTAGCTCAATCGGTAGAGCAGCGGACTTCAACGCAAAGGAGCGCCAGTCAGGGAAACCGCTGGTATGTCGGCGGCTGTGTGCTGGGACCCCCTGAGAGCCTGGAGTACCCATCGCGGTGACAATCTCCAGGATTGGGCGATCAGCAGGCAATCCCCTTCGGGGGCGAGCCCTCAGAGGCCATACGCCGCCCACCCTAACGTCGAGTCGAGGGTGAAGAGATGGTCCAGACCGCAACCCGCACCGCGGTGCGGCGGCCGGTGAAAGCCGGTGCGGCAGGTTAATCCGTTGGTTCTGGGTTCGAGTCCCAGGCGGCCCACTCCGAGCCCCGGCCTCCGAGGTCGGGGCTCTCCGTCAGCGCGGCCTACCGCGCCGCCCGCCGCCGGCCACCACCGCGGCTGAGCGCATCCACGAGCAGGTCGATCGAGCGCTCGAGCTGCTCGATCGTCGCGTCCTTCACCTGGGTGACGCCGGTCTCGCGGTTGAGCCAGGCGTTGATCTCCTGCGGCGAGCGGCCGTCCTTGCGACGCAGGTCGTTGACGAGGCCGTGGCGCTTGTCGCGCAGGATCTTGCGGCGCTGGTAGGCGGGGATCGACGACGCGGCATCCGCCGCGTCCGCGGCGCCCTCACCCGGCAGCGGCGGCAGCGCCGGGATGATCGTCTCGCTCGCGGACATGCCGCCGGAGCTGGCCGCGGGCGCCGACGCCGCCGGCTTCGCGGGCTCGGCGGGCGCGGGCCCGCCGAAGAGGGTCATCTGCGGCGCGACGTCGGCGGCGACGGGGATGAACTCCTCGGCCTCCGACCGCTCGGTCTCACGGCGCTCGGGACGCTCGTCCAGCTCGCCGTCCTCCGGCTCCTCGCGGCGACGGAGGTACGGGACGACCTCGTCCTCGACCTCGGAGGCGTGGATCCGGAGGACGGGATCGGCCGGCAGGTAGAGGTAGCTCATCTCCGCGGGCCGGCCGGGGATCGTCCGCACGAAGCGCCCGACGATCTGCCGGAAGATCATCGCGGTCTTCGCCGCGCTCGCGTAGACGCCGACGCGCAGGCGCGGGATGTCGACGCCCTCGCTCACCATGTTCACGGCGACGATCCACTCGTCCTTGCTCTCGGTGAAGCGGGCGAGCTTCTCGGACGCCCGCGCCTCCGTGTGGAGCACGACGGTCGGCGGCTTGCCGGTCACCTCGCGCAGGAGCTTCGCGACCTGCTTCGCGTGCCCGGAATCCGCGGCGACGACGAGGCCGCCGGCGTCGCGGTGGCCCTCCATCCGAACCGAGAGGAGCTTCGCGTGCGCCTCCCGCAGGATGCGCGGCAGCCCGTCGGGCAGCTCGGTCGAGATCGCCGTGCGGTAGCGCCGGCTCGCCTCCCGGCCGGTGAGGACGGTGTCGAAGCCCGCCTCGATGACGTCGTCGCCCGACCGCCACGAGAGCGTCCCGTCGTACGTGATGAAGGCGACCGGGCGGCAGACCCCGTCGCGCACGGCGGCGGAGTAGCCGTAGCTGATGTCCGGCACGGCGACGCCCTCGCCGTCGTAGCTGATGCCCGGGATCGCGCTCGCGTCGGACCGGAACGGCGTGCCGCTGAGGAGGAGCCAGCGCACGGCGCGGCCGAACGCGGCGTCGAAGCCCTCACCCCACGCGAGCTCCTCACCGAGGTGGTGCGCCTCGTCGGCGATGACGAGCGTGCCCGGCGTGCAGTCGCGCGCCCACCGCGCCCCGGACGAGGCGATGCGCGCGTACGTGACGGCGATGCCGTGGAAGTCCTTCGGCGGCACGAGCTCGTCGGAGTCCGGCGCGAGGTGGACGCCGAGCCGCGCCGCCGCCTCCGCCCACTGGCGCGTGAGGGGACCCGTCGGGCAGGCGACGACGACGCGCTGGGCCGTCCCCGCCGCGAGCATCCTGCGGGCCTGCTCGAGGGCCGGCCGGGTCTTCCCGGCGCCCGGCGCGGCGGCGATGAGGAACGACCCGGTCTCCCAGCGCTCCATCGCCTCGAGGGCGCGGAGCTGCCAGTCGCGCAGGCCGGTGGACGGGACGGGAGCGGTCGTCGACGCGGTCACGGAAGGCGGAATCCTGCGGGACGGATCGGACGGGTCCGAACGACCCGATGAACACGCGCCGCATGGGCGCTCGTGCCAATCCTCACGAGGTCGGCGCGACCGCCTCGGCCTCGATCTCCACGAGCAGCCGCGGGTCGAGGAGGCCGGTCGTCCCGAGCATCGACGCGACGGGCCGGATGTCGCGGAAGACCTCGCCGTGGGCGCGGCCGACCTCCTCGCCGCGGGTGATGTCGACGACGAACATCCGCGTGCGGACGACGTCGGCGAGCATGCAGCCGGCGAGCGCGAGCGCGCGCTCGACGTTCGCGAGCGCCTCGCGCGCCTGGAGGTAGGGGTTGCCCTCGCCGACGATGAGGCCGTCCTCGCCGATCGCGGTGCAGCCGCTCACGAGGACGAGGTCCGGCGGGCCGGGGATGCGCACCGCCCGCGAGTAGCCGATCGACTCCTCGTACGGGCCGCCGGAGCCGAAGCGCTGCACGCCGGCCATCAGTGGCGGAAGTGCCGGCGCTTCGTGAAGACCATCGCGACGCCTGCCTCGTCGGCGGCCGCGATGACCTCGTCGTCGCGCACCGAGCCGCCCGGCTGGATGATCGCGCGCACGCCCGCCTCGATCGCGAGCGCGGGACCGTCCGCGAACGGGAAGAAGGCGTCCGAGGCCATCGCCGCCCCCTCGAGCGTGTCGCGCCGGCACTTCTCGACCGCGATGCGCACGGAGTCGACGCGGCTCATCTGGCCGGCCCCGATGCCGACGGTCGCCCCGTCCTGCGCGAGCACGATCGCGTTGGACTTCACGTGCTTGCCGACCGCCCACGCGAAGAGGAGGTTCTGCCACTCCTCCTCGGTCGGCTCGCGCTTCGTCGCGACCTCCATCCCGATGCGCTCGAGGAGGACCTGGTCGCGGTCCTGGACGAGGATCCCGCCGTGCACCTGCTTCACCTCGACGCCGCCGAGCGCGACGTGGCGCTTCTCCTCGTCCTCGAGGATGCGCACGTTCTGCTTCTGCGTGAGGACCGCGAGGGCGTCCTCGCTGAAGCCGGGAGCGATGAGGACCTCGATGAACTGCTGGTGGAGCGCCTCGGCGAGCTCGGCGTCGACCGGGCGGTTGATGGCGATGACGCCGCCGAAGGCGCTGAGCGGGTCGCACTCGAACGCCCCGCGGTAGGCCTCGAGCGCGGTCCCGGCGGTCGCAGCGCCGCAGGGGTTGTTGTGCTTGACGATGACGCAGGCGGGCGTCTCGAAGTCGCGGATGATCGACCGCGCGGAGTCGAGGTCGAGGAGGTTGTTGAAGGAGAGCTGCTTGCCGTGGTGCTGGCGGACCATCGACAGGAGGTGCGTCCGCTCCCCGATCTGCTGGTAGTACGCGCCGCGCTGGTGCGGGTTCTCGCCGTAGGAGAGGTCGGTCACCTTCTCGTAGGCGCGGACGAGGAGCGGCGGGAGATCGCCGTTGCGCTCCGCGAACCAGCGCGCGATCGCGGTGTCGTACCGGGCCGTGTCGTGGAAGGCCTCCGCGGCGAGCTCTCGCCGCGTCGACGCCGAGAGGGCGCCGTCGCTCGTGCGCAGCTCCTCGAGGACCGCGTCGTAGCTCTCGGGCTTCACGACGACCGCCGCGTAGGCGTGGTTCTTCGCGGCGGCGCGGATCATCGTCGGCCCGCCGATGTCGATGTTCTCGATGACGTCCGCGTCGCTGACGTCGATGCGGGCGACGGTGCGCTCGAAGGGATAGAGGTTGACGCACACGAGGTCGACGAACTCGATCCCGTGCTCCTGGGCAGCGGACACGTGCGACTCGTCGTCGCGGATCGCGAGCAGCCCCGCGTAGAGGCGCGGGTGCAGCGTCTTCACGCGGCCGTCCATCATCTCGGGGAAGCCGGTGAAGTCCTCGATCGCGCGGACGTCGAGACCGGCGGCGGAGAGCTCGCGTGCCGTGCCGCCCGTGGAGACGAGCTCGACACCGAGCTCGGCGAGGCCGCGGGCGAAGTCCACGATCCCGCGCTTGTCGCTCACCGAGAGCAGCGCGCGCCGCACCTTCACGGCGTCGGGGGTCGGAAGGGCCTCGTCCGGACTCGTCTGCGCCATGCCCCGCAATCTACGCGCCGGACGCGCGCGACGGCGGGCCGGCGGCCGCCCCGCCCCGCGCGAAGGTGAGGACGGTCCCGCAGAGGAGGTCGTGCTCGAGCGGGCGGAGGAGGTCGTGGAGCGCGTCGGCGTCGCACCCGGGCGGCACGTCGATCGCGCGCTGGGCGAGGATCGGCCCCGTGTCGACGCCCTCGTCGACGAGGTGGACGGTGACGCCGGCGACCTTCACGCCGTGGTCGATCGCCTGCTCGATCGCGCGCAGGCCCGGGAACGCCGGCAGCAGCGACGGATGGACGTTGACGATGCGGCCCTCGAACCGCTCGACGAAGCCGGCGCCGAGGAGCGCCATGTACCCGGCGAGCACGACGAGATCGGCCTCCCAGGCGGCGACCTGCGCCGCGAGCGCGGCGTCGCGGGCCGCGCGGTCGGGGTAGGCGTCGCGCGGGAAGACCGCGGTCGCGACCCCGGCCTCCTGCGCCCGCCTGAGGGCACGGGCGTCCGGGCGGTCACCGGCGACGCCGACGATCGACACGCCCTCGTGGCCGTGCACGCGGTCGAGGAGCGCCTGGAGGTTCGTCCCCTCTCCGGAGGCGAGGACGACGACCCTCATGCGACGCCGGTCATCGGGTCGGGACGGGCCTCAGCGCGCGGCGGGCTGGACGAGCGGCAGGGCGTTCTCGAGGGCGAACTTGCCCTTCGAGTCGAGCGTCCCGGCGAGCGGGTAGCTGCCGGAGAAGCACGCGTCGCAGTGGACGTCCGGCGAGCCGCCGACGGCCTCGTACACGCCCGGGAGCGAGATGTAGGCGAGGGAGTCGCACCCGAGGTGCTCGGCGACCTCGTCCACCGTCCGGCCGTGGGCGACCATCTCCTCGCGCGTCGACATGTCGACGCCGTAGTGGCACGGATGCTTGATCGGCGGCGCCGAGCTGCGCATGTGCACCTCGCGGGCGCCCGCGTCGCGGAGCATCTGCACGATCTGGCGGGTCGTGTTGCCGCGGACGATCGAGTCGTCGACCACGACGAGCGACTTCCCCTCGACGACCTCGGGGAGCGGGCTGAACTTCAGCCGCAGGCCGTGCTTGCGGAGCTCCTGCCCCGGCTGGATGAAGGTGCGCGCGATGTAGCGGTTCTTGACGAAGCCCTCGCCGTGCGGGATGCCCGACCCGCGCGCGAAACCGCGGGCGGCCGGGTTGCCCGAGTCGGGCACCGGGATGACGAGGTCGGCGCCGGGCGCGGGCGCCTCGCGCGCGAGGACCTCGCCCATGCGCTCACGGGCGATCTGCAGGCGCGTGCCGCCCATGAGCGAGTCGGGCCGGGCGAAGTAGATGTACTCGAAGACGCAGAAGGCCTCGCGCTGGGCGGAATCGCAGGCGATCTCGCGGCTCTCGAGGCCGGCCTTGCTGAGGACGACCATCTCGCCGGGGCGGACGTCGCGCACGTACTCGGCGCCGATGGTGAGGAACGCGCACGACTCGCTCGCCACGCACCACGTGTCCTCGCCGAGCCGGCCGAGGGCGAGCGGGCGCACGCCCGCGGCGTCGCGGAAGGCGATGACCCGGTCGTTCGTCATGACGACGGTCGAGAACGCGCCCTTGAGCTGGGGGACGACGGCCGCGACGGCGTCCTCGATCGTCTCGGCCGGATGGCTCGCGAGAGCGGCGGCGATGATCTCGGAGTCCGACGTCGAGGAGAAGGTGACGTCCTGCGCGCGGAGCTTCGCGTGCATCTCCACGGCGTTGATGAGGTTGCCGTTGTGGGCGAGCGCGAGCTCGCGCCGGTTGCCGCCCGAGCCCGCCGACCGGTGGACGGGCTGCGAGTTCTCCCACTCGTTCGAGCCCGTCGTCGAGTAGCGGACGTGGCCGATCGCGAGGTCACCGCCGAGCGCGCGGAGGTCGTGCTCCTTGAAGACCTGCGAGACGAGGCCGAGCGCGCGCTGGGTGATGATGTAGCCGCCGTCGTCGGCGGCGGCGATGCCCGCGGACTCCTGCCCGCGGTGCTGGAGCGCGTACAGCGCGAAGTAGGCGAGGCGCGAGACGTCGTGGTCCGGGCCGTAGATCCCGAACACCCCACACTCGTCGCGCGGTCCCTCGCGCTCGGGCGTGTCCGCCATGGGAAGAGGAGCGCTGGACATGAGAAGTGAGCCGTGAGGCGACTCGCCCACAACGGTAGCAGCGGCCCGGGATGATCTTCTCCGGCAGCCGCCCGGGAGAGGGGACGACCCCGCTCGTTGCGGGGATCAGCCGGGTGGGCGGCGGGCGACGACGGCGAGCGAGTGGTCGGCGGCGGCGGGCGCCTCGTGCGCGGCGAGGACGGTCCACGACGCGGCCTCGAGGCGCGCCCGCAGCGTCTCCGCGGCCCGGGCGCGGGCATCGGCGCCGTCGACGGCCCAGCCCGGCTGCTGGGCGAGGATCGCGAGGACGCCGCCGGGGCGCAGGACGGCGCGCACCTCGTCGAGCCCGCTGCCGCCGTCCCGGGTGAGCGGCGCGACGTTGAACGCGTAGGCGAGATCGAACGGCGCCCCCGGGACGTCGGCGCCCCAGCCGATCTCCACGACGTGGAACGCGGCGCGGCCCTCGGAGACGGCGTCGGCGTTGCGGCGCGCCGCGCGGGCGACCGAGACCTCCGAGCGGTCGACCCCCTCGAGGCGCCCGGCGGGTCCGAGCCGGGCGAGGACGTGGGAGGCGGTCACGCCGGGTCCGCACCCGATCTCGAGCACCCGGGCGTCGGGCGCAGGGGCGAGGACGTCGGCCGCCCAGGCGTGCCGGAACGCGTCGCGGGGGGCGGGCACGATCACCGGCGGATCATCCGCGTCCCGCCGTCGGCCGTCCACACCTCGACGACGAGCTCGTCGCCGTCGACGCGCACGGTCGAGGCCTCGCGGATGTCGAGGCGGAAGAGGTGGGAGCGGCCGTCCTCGGCGGCCTCGCCGTTGAGACGCAGGACGGTCTCCCGGTCGGTCACCTCGACGGCGAGGCCGGCGAGCTTCGCGTCCCCCGGCCACGCGGGCGGGTCGTCGCTGCCGCTGTGGAGGGCGAAGCGCGGGTCGCGCTGGAGGTCGCGCGCCTTGAGCGCCTGCGACATCGACCCGATCCACAGCTCGCCGTCACGGAACTGCGTCTCGGTGCCGCTGATGCGCGGCGACCCGTCACGGCGCAGCGTCGCGAGGGTCTTGTGGACGTGCGCGTCGAGGCGCTCGCGCACGCGCGCGGCGAGGTCGGGGGCCGCGCTCTCGAACTCCTTCCAGGACGCCATGGCGAGAGGAAAGCGCGCCGCGGCCCGGCGGGCCGCCGACACGTCGAAATCGATCAACCCTCCTGACGAGACTCACCCTCATCGTGAGTTTCGTCAGGAGGGCGGGATGATGCGGGGCCGTGACCGACCGCCTGCGCGATCTCATCGACCTCGTCGTCGACTCGCTCGACGACCCGTCGTCGGACGGGCGGGCGCTCGCCGGCCGCGCGCACTTCTCGCGCGACCACCTCGACCGGCTCCTCGCGGCCGCGACCGGCGAGACCCCCGTCGCGCTCCGGCGCCGCCTCCTCCTCGAGCGCGGCGCGTGGCAGCTGCGGCACACCGACGCGCCCGCCGGGACGATCGCCGCCGCGGCGGGCTACGGGTCGCTCGCCGCCTTCTCGCGTGCGTTCGGCCGGGCGTACGGCATGCCGCCCAGCGCGTTCGCCGAGAGCGGCGCGGACGTCGCCCTCCCCGCCCCCAACGGCATCCGCTTCCACGCGCCGGCCGGCCTCCTCGTCCCGGGGGCGCCGCACCGCGGGCTCGACGTCTCGGGGCGTCTCCTCGGGCACCACCTCGACCGGACGCGGGCGCTGCTCGCCCTCGCGGAGGGCGTCCCCGGCGATGCGCTCGACCGCGAGCTGCGCCCCGGTCTCGTCGTGCTCGCCTTCGAGGGCCCGGAGCCCACCGCCCGGCTCATGGCCGAGCGGCTCGTCGCGGCGCTCGAGATGTGGGTCGCGGCGATGGCCGGCGAGGACTTCCCGCCGCCCACCGAGGGGGAGCGCCTCGGCCGATGGGACCACGTCGCGCCGCGCTTCCGCCGGATCGTCGACCGCCTCGCGGCGAGCGGCGCCTGGGACGACGCGTTCGTGGACGCGCTCTGCGAGCCGCCGCAGTCGTTCACCTACGGCGGCGTCGTCGCGCACGTCCTCACCTTCGGCGCCGTGCGCCGCGAGGCCCTCGCAGGCTGCCTCGCCGAGCTCGGCGCGCCGGAGCCCGATGTCCCCGACGACCCGATCCTGTGGGAGATGGCCGCCTACCGGAACAGCGGGCGCAGCGCGTCGTAGGCCTCGCGCAGCTCGCCGAGACCCACCGAGAAGCGCACGTCGCCCATCGCGACGTCGAGCTCGTCACCGCCGACGGTGCCGAAGACGTCGACGGGGATCGTCTCGCCCAGGCGGTCGAGCGCCTCGCGCGGACCGCTCACGATGAAGCCGCCCGGCCGCTCGCCGAAGAGGAGCGCGTCCGTCGTCTCGCCCTCGACGCCGCCGCCCTCGGCACCGGAGGATGCCGGGTCGAAGGAGGCGCCGATGCCACCCGCGAGACAGCACTCGGCCACCGCGACGAGGAAGCCGCCCTCCGCGACGTCGTGCGCGCTCGAGAGCTCACCGGACCGCACCGCGTCGCGGATCGCGTCGAGCGTGGCGAGGACGTGCTCGACGTCGACCTCGGGGAGACCGTCGGGCAGCGGCTCGCCGCGGAGCTTGGCGAGCTCGCTCGCGGCGAGCGAGGGGAGCGCGTTCCAGCCGGCGAGGCCCCACGCGTCGCCCTCGCGGGCGAAGCCGAGCCGCCCGGCGCGGCGCACGTCGGGGAGCGCGCCGACCATGCCGACGACGGGCGTCGGGTAGATGGGGCCGGTCTGGCCTTGGTTGTAGAGCGAGACGTTGCCGCCGACGATCGGCGCCTCGAGCGCGCGGCACGCCTCGCCGAGACCGCGGACGGACTCGGTGAGCTGCCAGGCGATCTCGGGCTTCTCGGGGTTGCCGAAGTTGAGGTTGTTCGTCGTGCCGAGCGGCTTCGCCCCGACGCACGCGAGGTTCGCCGCGCACTCGAGCGCCGCCTCGATCGTGCCGCGGTACGGGTCGGCGGCGACGCGACGGCCGTTGCAGTCGATCGAGACGCCGAGGCCGCTGCCGTCCTCGAGCTTGAGCACCGCCGCGTCGGCCTCGCCGGGGCGGCGGACCGTCCGCGACTGGACGAGCCAGTCGTACTGCTCGAAGAGCGGCAGCCGCGAGGCGATGTTCGGCGAGCCGACGAGCGCGAGGAGGGTGTCGCGCGGAGCGGAGCCCGCCGCGAGCGTCGCCTCCGGCGCCGGGTAGAGCGGCGCGGACGGCTTCTCCGGGGCGAGCGTGTAGACGGGGCAGTCGTCGACGAGCGCGGTGACGGGCATGTCCCCGACGAGCTCGTCGTTCTCGAAGATCCGCATCGCGCGGGTGTCGGTCACCGTCCCGATGACCGTCCCGTGGACCTCCCACTTGTCGGTGATCGCGATGACCTCGTCGACCACCTCGGGCGTGCAGACGCAGAGCATCCGCTCCTGCGACTCGGAGACCATGATCTCGAAGGGCTCCATGTCCGCCTCGCGGAGCGGGACCTTCGCGACGTCGATGTCGATGCCGACCTCGCCCTTGCTCGCCATCTCCGACGCGCTCGACGTGAGACCGGCCGCGCCGAGGTCCTGCAGCGAGACGAGCAGGCCGCGCTCGAGCAGCTCGAGCGAGCACTCGAGCAGCTTCTTCTCCTCGAACGGGTCGCCGACCTGGACGGTCGGGCGCTTGTCGTCATCGGCCTCGCCGAGCTCGGCGCTCGCGAGGACCGACGCGCCGCCGATGCCGTCGCGGCCGGTCGAGGCGCCGAAGAGGACGACGACGTTCCCGACGCCCGCCGCGGCCGAGCGGATCATCCGCTCCTCGTCGGCGAGGCCGAGCGCCATCGCGTTGACGAGGCAGTTCGTCTCGTACGGGCCCTCGAAGTAGACCTCGCCGCCGATCGTCGGCACGCCGATCGAGTTGCCGTAGTGCCCGATGCCCGCCACCGCGCGGTCGAGGAGGTAGCGGGACCGCTCGCTCGTCGGCTCGCCGAAGCGCAGCGCGTCGAGGACGGCGATCGGCCGCGCCCCGAGCGCGAAGATGTCGCGGAGGATGCCGCCGACCCCCGTCGCCGCGCCCTGGAAGGGCTCGACGGCGCTCGGGTGGTTGTGCGACTCGACCTTGAACGCGCAGACGAGGCCGGAGTCGCCGACGCGCACCGCGCCCGCGTTCTCCCCCGGCCCCATGAAGACCGCCGGCCCTTCGGTGGGCAGCGTCCGCAGCAGCTTCTTCGAGTGCTTGTAGGCGCAGTGCTCGCTCCACAGGAGCGAGAACATCGCGAGCTCGACCTCGTTGGGCTCGCGGCCGCCGAGCTTCTCGCAGACGAGCGCGTACTCGTCGCGGGTGAGGCCGAGCGCGACGGCCTGCTCGACGCCGGGGACGGTGTGCGCGCTGGAAGAGTCAGACACGCGCGACCGCCTCCGCCATCGAGCGGAAGAGGACGAGGCCGTCGGTCGAGCCGCAGATCTCGTCGACCGCGTGCTCGGGGTGCGGCATGAGGCCCATGACGTTCCCCTCGGCGTTGCAGACCCCGGCGATGTCGCGCAGCGAGCCGTTCGGGTTCTCGCCCGGCGCGTAGCGCAGGACGACCTGGCGGTTCGCCTCCATCGCGTCGAGCATCGCCTCGGGCGCGTAGTAGCGGCCCGCCTGGTGCTTCGACGGGATCGAGAGCGTGTCGGTCTCGGCGGCGGAGGTGAACATCGTGTCGCGGCGCTCGACGAGGAGGTCGACCTGCCGGCAGATGAAGCGCCGCCCCGTGTTCGGGAGGAGCGCCCCGGGGAGCAGCCCCGCCTCGCAGAGGATCTGGAAGCCGTTGCAGATGCCGAGGACCGGCCCGCCCTCACGGGCGAAGCGGACGACCTCGTCCATCACCGGCGCGAAGCGCGCGATCGCCCCGACCCGCAGGTAGTCGCCGTAGGAGAACCCGCCGGGGACGATGACCGCGTCGACGCCCTGGAGGTCGCGGTCCCCGTGCCAGAGGAGGACCGCCTCGCCGACGTGGGCGGCGGCGTCGCGCGCGTCGAAGTCGTCGCAGGTGCCGGGGAAGCGGACGACGCCGAACTTCACGACGACGTGCTCCCCGCCTCGCCCGCGCCCGTGTCCTGGACGATCTCGAAGTCCTCGATGAGGGTGTTCGCGAGGAGCTTCTCGCAGAGCGACTCGAGCTGGCCCGGGTCGTCGATCTCGAGCTCGACCATGCGACCGACGCGCACGTCGCTGACGCCGCTGAAGCCGAGCGCGGGGAGCGCCTGCTCGACGGCGACGCCCTGGGGGTCGAGGATGCCCGCCTTCGGCCGGATGAGGACGCGCGCCCTCACGCCGACGTCCTCTGCAGCCAGGCGTCGAACGACTCGCCGGTGATCTTCTCGTAGGCCTCGACGTAGCGGGCGCGCGTGCCGTCGACGACGTCGTCGGGGATCGCGGGGGCGGGCGGCTTCTTGTCCCAGCCGGTGCCCGTCGCCCAGTCGCGGACGTACTGCTTGTCGAAGCTCGGCTGCCCCCGGCCCACCTCGTAGGTGTCCGCCGGCCAGTAGCGGGACGAGTCGGGCGTGAGCACCTCGTCGCCGACGACGATCTGGTCGTTCTCGTCGAGCCCGAACTCGAACTTCGTGTCGGCGAGGATGACGCCCCGCTCGGCCGCGAGGTCGGCCGCGGCGGTGTAGAGCGCGATCGAGAGCTCCCGCAGCTTCTCGACGACGCCGCGGTCGCCGACCGCCGCGACCGACTGCTCGAAGTCGATCGCCTCGTCGTGCTCGCCCTCCTCCGCCTTCGTCGACGGCGTGAAGATCGGCTCGGGGAGCTTCTGCGACTCCTGGAGGCCGGCGGGCAGAGCGATGCCGGAGACCTCGCCGGAGGCCTGGTAGTCCTTCCAGCCCGACCCCGTGATGTAGCCGCGCACGATGCACTCGATCGGGAGCATCCGCAGCCGCCGCACGACGGCCGCGCGGCCGCGCACCTCGGCAGGCACGCCCTCCGTGTAGCTGAGGACGTGGTTCGGGCAGATGTCCTTCGTGCGCTCGAACCAGAAGGCGGAGAGGCCCGTGAGGACCTTGCCCTTGTCGGGGATCGGCGTCGGGTGGATCGCGTCGTAGGTGCTGATGCGATCGCTCGCGACCATGAGGACTCGGTCGTCCCCGAGGTCGTACATCTCGCGGACCTTGCCGCGATGGAGGAGGGCCAGGTCGGCGAGGGAGGTGCTCACGTGGTCCGATGCTAGCGAGCGTGGCGGCGGGGGCTCCCTCCGCCCCGGGGCCCCGCGAACTACGCTGCGCTCCCATGAAGGTCGCCACCCACTCCGGCTCGTTCCACGCCGACGAGATCTTCGCGATCGCGGCGCTCCGCCTCGCCCACGGGGACTTCGAGATCGTCCGCACCCGCGACCGGGACGCGCACGCCGGGTGCGACGTCCGCGTCGACGTCGGCCTGCGCGACGACCCCTCGACCGGCGACTACGACCACCACCAGCGCGGCGGCGCGGGCGAGCGGCCCAACGGCATCCGGTTCGCGTCCTTCGGCCTCGTCTGGAGGGACGTCGGTCCTCGAGCGTGCGGGGACGACGAGCGGGTCGCCGCGCTCGTCGACGAGGTCCTCGTGCAGCCCGTCGACGCGAACGACAACGGCCAGACCGTCGCCGAGCCCGTCATCGCCGGGGTGAAGGCGATGACGGTGAGCGACGTCCTCGCCGCCTTCAATCCCCGGTGGGACGAGCCGGACGACGACGAGGCGGTCGACGCCCGCTTCCGGGAGGCCCTCGAGGTCGCCGAGGGCGTCCTCCGGCGTGAGATCGCGGGCGCCCGCGCCACGATGCGCGCCGACGCGATCGTCGCCGACGCCGTCGCGAGCGGCGACGACCCGCGCGTCGTCGTCCTCGAGGAGAGCGTCCCCTGGCACCGCGCGATCCACGCGCACGCTCCCGAGGCCCTCTTCGTCGTCGTCCCCAAGAGCACCGGGTGGGGCCTGCAGGCGGTCCCGGCCGTCCTCGGGCGCTTCGAGAACCGGCTCGACCTCCCCGAGGACTGGGCGGGCCTGCAGGCCGAGGAGCTCGCCGCCCTCACGGGCGTCGAGGACGCCCGCTTCTGCCACTCGGCGCGGTTCCTCGCCGTCGCGGGGAGCCGGGAGGGCGCGCTCGCGCTCGCACGGCTCGCCCTCGCCGACCGATGAGCGGCGCGCGACGACGCGCGGTGGCATAGTCGCGCGATGGAACGACGCTCGCACGGCGCCACCTGGCGCGTCCCTCCTCACACGCGTCCGGCGCTCGAGGAGGCCGACGCCGACGGGACGCCGAGCGCGCCCGGCGACCGCGAGACCACCGAGGCGGCGAGCATGGAGCTGCGCGAGCGGCTGAAGGACCTCCAGGGACGGCTGTGGGCGGAGAGCCGGAAGTCGCTCCTCCTCATCCTCCAGGCCCCGGACGCCGGCGGCAAGGACGGCACGATCCGATCGGTCTTCGCGGGCGTCAACCCTCAGGGCGTCCAGGTGCGGAGCTTCGGCCCGCCGAGCGACGAGGAGCTCGCGCACGACTTCCTCTGGCGCGTCCACGCCCACGCTCCGCGACGCGGCGACATCTCGGTGTTCAACCGCAGCCACTACGAGGACGTCCTCGTCGCGCGCGTCCGCGACCTCGTCCCCGAGGCGACGTGGCGCGGCCGCTACGCGCACATCGTCGCCTTCGAGGAGCTGCTGCACGACTCCGGGACGGCGATCGTGAAGATCTACCTCCACGTCTCGAAGGAGGAGCAGGGGAAGCGGCTGCGCAAGCGCATCGACGATCCCCGCAAGCGCTGGAAGTTCGCGCGCAGCGACATCGAGGCGCGCGACGACTGGGAGGCCTACCTCGAGGCCTATCGCGAGACGGTCGAGAGGACGAGCACCGAGCACGCGCCGTGGTACGTCGTCCCCGCCGACCACAAGTGGTACCGGGACTGGGCGGTGCTCGAGCTCCTCGTCGCGGCCCTCGAGAAGCTCGACCCGCAGTACCCCGAGGCGCCGGAGGCGATCGACGGCGCCGTCGTCGAGTGAGCCGCGCGGGACGCTCGCGTCCCGCGACGGTGAACGACGGCGACTGCGCCACACCACACCGACGTTCCTCACGCTGGGCGTGAGGAACGTCAGGAGGGATGGGCCGATCAGGCGATCGCGGCGTCCTGCGGCGGCGCGGTCTGCTCGGCCGCGAGCGGCGTCCTGCCGAGGATGAGGTCGGCGGCCCGCTCGGCGAGCGCGATGACCGGGGCGTTCGTGTTCCCGCGCGGGACGCTCGGGAACACCGACGCGTCGACGACCCGCAGGCCCTCGACGCCGCGGACCCGGCAGTGGCCGTCGACGACCGCGGCCTCGTCGTCCTCCGCGCCCATCTTGCAGGTCCCGACCGGGTGGTAGAGCGTCTGCGTCGTGTGGCGGACGTGGGCCACGATGTCCTCGTCGGAGGCCGACTCCGGCGCGACGAGCGGCCCGCTCGAGTACTCCGCGAGCGGCGACGTCGCCATGATCTCCATCGCCGTCCGGACCCCGGCGACGATCGACGCGAGGTCGTCCGGATGCTCGTAGTAGTTGTGGCAGATGAGCGGCTTCGCGGTCGGGTCCGGGGAGCCGAGCGCGACGTAGCCGCGCGCCTTCGGCTTGAGCACGCACACGGCGAGCGTCATGCCGTGCCGGTCCGCGGGGACGAGGCCCTCCTGACCGAAGACCGCCGGGACCATGTGGAACTGGATGTCCGGGTCCGACATGTCGTCGCGGGTGCGGATGAAGCCGCCGGACTCCCCGATGTTCGAGGTGAGCGGCCCCTCGCCCGCCATCCAGGCGCCGAGGTTCTCGTCGTTGAGCGCCCCGAAGAGCGAGACCTCGCGGTCGGAGGAGTGGATGACGCCGGCGTTCGGATGGTCGGAGAGGTTCATCCCGACGCCCGGCACCTCGGCGACGTGCTCGATCTGGAGCGCCTCGCTCTCGAGCCCGCGGCCGATCCCCGAGAGCATGAGGAGCTGCGGCGAGTTGTACGCGCCGCCGCACACGATGACCTCGCGCTCGGCGCGGTACTCGAGCTGCTCGGAGAGCCGGAGCCCGGTGACGCCGGTCGCGCGGCCGCCCTCGGTGAGGATCTTCGTCACCTGGACGTGCGTCTCGACCGTGAGGTTCGGGCGGTCCTCGACCGGGTGCAGGAAGGAGACCGCGGTGCTCCCGCGCTTCCCCTCCCGCTGCGTCACCTGGTACCAGCCGACGCCGTCTTGCGTCCCGGAGTTGAAGTCCGGGTTCGCCGGGATGCCGCGCACCTGCGCCGCCTCGACGAAGGCGGCGGCCATCTCGCTGCGGGCCCGCGGCTCGCTGACCCGCAGCTCGCCCCCGGCGCCGTGGGCGTCGCTCGCCCCGCGCTCGTTGTCC
The DNA here is from genome assembly GCF_059438195.1 of Paraconexibacter sp. Taxonomy (NCBI): domain Bacteria; kingdom Bacillati; phylum Actinomycetota; class Thermoleophilia; order Solirubrobacterales; family Paraconexibacteraceae; genus Paraconexibacter; species Paraconexibacter sp. The sequence continues at coordinate 35,562 of NZ_JBLKKY010000027.1, read as the reverse complement.
TCGGAGCGCTTGAAGTACGGGAGCATCTCCGCGTAGCTCCAGCCCTCGCACCCCTCGCCCGCCCAGTCGTCCCAGTCCGAGCGCGCACCGCGGATGTAGATCATCGCGTTGATCGAGCTCGACCCGCCGAGCATCTTCCCGCGCGGCAGGTAGATCCGCCGGTTCTCGCAGTTGGGCTCCCACACCGTCGAGTGGTCCCAGTCCTGGTCGGTGCGGAAGAGGGCTCCGAACGCGGCCGGGATGTGGATGAGGTCGTTCGCATCCGGCCCGCCCGCCTCGATGAGGAGGACCGAGACGCCGGGGTCGGCGCTCAATCGGTTGGCGAGGACGCAGCCGGCGGAACCGGCCCCGACGATGACGTAGTCGTACGACGTGGACACGGCGATCTCTCTCCTCTCGCAGGGTGTGACTGCGAGAGCGAGCATCCTCCTCCGACGGGCCCGAGGTCAACCCCGGGACCCGCCGGTCACGTCCCGGCGATCGCGTCGAGGCGCGCGACGATCTCCGCCGCGTGACGCGTGTAGTGCCCGAGATCGAAGATCTCGTCGAGGTCGATCTGCAGCTCGCCGGCCTGAGGCTCGAGCAGCTCGCGCAGCGGGGTCCGCGTGTCCCACGCCTTCTGGGCGTTCTCCTGCGCGATGCGGTAGGCGTCGTCGCGCACCATCGCCGACGGCCCGTCGATGAGCGCCAGGAGGAGCCGCTGCGAGAAGAGCGCCCCGTAGGTGAGGTCGAGGTTCTCGCGCATCCGGTCGGCGTGGACGACCATGCCGGTCACGACGCGCGTCGCGAGGCCGTGGCAGTAGTCGAGCGCGATCGTCGCGTCGGGGAGGACGACGCGCTCGGCGCCGGAGTGGCTGATGTCGCGCTCGTGCCACAGCGCGACGTTCTCGAGCCCCGTCTGCGCGTAGCCGCGCAGGACCCGCGCCAGACCGGTGATCCGCTCCGTCGTGATCGGGTTGCGCTTGTGCGGCATCGCGCTCGAGCCCTTCTGCTTGCCGGCGCGGAACGGCTCCTCGACCTCGCGCACCTCGGTGCGCTGGAGGTGGCGGATCTCGGTCGCGAGGCGCTCGAGCCCGGCGCCGGCGAGGGCGACCGCCTGCAGCACCTCGGCGTGCCGGTCGCGCGGCACGACCTGCGTCGAGACGTCCTCCCGCCGCAGGCCGAGGCGCTGCAGCACGCGCGCCTCGTAGTCGGGAGACGTCGCGCTGTACGTCCCGACGGCGCCGCTGATCGCGCCGACCGCGACCTGGTCGAAGGCGCGCTCGAGCCGCTCGACGTTGCGGTGCGCCTCGAACGCGAACCCGGCGAGCTTCACGCCGAACGTCGTCGGCTCGGCGTGGATGCCGTGGGTCCGCCCGGTGCAGACCGTCCCCACGTGCTCGCGGGCCTGGGCGACGAGCGCGTCGCGGACCTCCCGCGCACCTGCGACGACGATGTCGCCGGCCTTGCGCAGCTGCAGCGCGAGCGCGGTGTCGAGGACGTCCGACGACGTGAGGCCGTAGTGGATCCAGCGGCCGCCGGGACCGGCGCTCGCGCTGAGGACGTCGACGAACGCCGCGACGTCGTGGTCGGTGGTCCTCTCGCGCTCCTGCACCGCCTCGACCGTGAACGTCGCGGCGCGGATCGCCTCGAGGTCCTCGGGCGTCGGCCCGTCCATCTCCTCGCACGCGGCGACCTCCACCTCGCGCCACGCCTCCATCTTCGCGTGGTCGGTCCACAGCGCCCCGATCTCGGGGCGGGTGTAGCGCTCGATCACGCGTTGAGGATGCGGATCGCGAGATGCGCCGCGTTGCGCGGGTTGTCGAGGCCGACCGAGGCGACGGGCACGCCCGGCGGCATCTGGACGACCGAGAGGATGGAGTCGAGGCCGCCCGCCGCACTCAGCCGGCTCGAGAGGGGCACGCCGATCACGGGGAGGTCGGTGTGCGCCGCGGCGACGCCCGGCAGCGCGGCCGACAGGCCGGCGCCCGCGATGATGACCCGCAGCCCGCGCTCGCGCGCGCCCTTGCAGTAGTCGGCGACCTTCTCGGGGTCGCGGTGCGCGGACATCACGTTGATCTCGTAGGAGACCTCGGCCTCGGCGAGGACCTTCCCCGCCTTCTCCATCTCCTCGAGGTCGGACTGGGAGCCCATGATGATCCCGACCTCGGGGGACGCGCCGCCGCTCTCGCGCTCGGCGACGGCGGTCTGGGTCTGCGGCGTCTCCGCCGTCTCGGGATGGGGGTCCACGGGAAGATCCTGCTCGCTCATGTCGTCCTCTCCACCGCACGGAGGGCGATGTCCGTGCGCTGCTGCTTGCCGTCGAAGGTGATCAGGTCGGCGGCAGCGTACGCGGCGTCGCGCGCCGCTGCCGCGTCGTCGCCGAGCGCGGTGACGTTGAGGACCCGGCCGCCGGCGGTGACGAGGCCGTCCGGGGACTCGCCCGTCCCGGCGTGCGTCACCTCGATGTCACCGGGAACGTCGTCGAGACCGCGGATGAGGTCGCCCGTCCGGGGGCTCTCCGGGTACCCCGCGCTCGCGAGCACGAGCGTCACCGCCCACCGCTCGTCCCACTCGAGGGCGACCCCGTCGAGCCCGCCCTCGTCGGTCGCGCGGAGGAGGACGTCGAGGAGGTCGCTGCGCAGGCGCGGGAGGACGGCCTGGGTCTCGGGGTCGCCGAAGCGGGTGTTGAACTCGAGGACCTTCGGCCCGTCCGCGGTGAGCATGAGGCCCGCGTAGAGGATCCCGTGGAACGGCGACCCCCGGCGGGCGAGCTCGTCGACCACCGGCTGGTGGACCGCCGCCGCGATCTCCGCCGCGCGATCCGCGTCGATGCCGGCGACCGGCGAGTACGAGCCCATGCCGCCGGTGTTGGGTCCCTCGTCGCCGTCGTGGATGCGCTTGTAGTCCTGCGCGGGGGCCATCGGGACCGCGCGGACGCCGTCGCAGACCGCGAGCAGCGAGAGCTCCTCGCCGTCGAGGAACTCCTCCACGACGACGCGGCCGGGCCCGAAGCGGCGGTCCTCGAGGAACGCCTCGAGCGTGGCGCGCGCCTCCGCCTCGTCGGAGGCGATGACGACGCCCTTGCCCGCGGCGAGGCCGTCGAACTTGAGGACGGTCGGGTAGCCGGTGATGGCCGCCATCCCGGCCTCGACGTCATCGACGGCCGTCCACCCCGCGGTGGGGACGGCGGCGGCCGCCATCACCTCCTTGGCGTGCTCCTTCGACCCCTCGAGCCGCGCGGCGGCGGCGACGGGGCCGAACGCGCGCCTGCCGGCGGCCCGCATCGCGTCGACGAGCCCCGCGACGAGCGGGACCTCGGGCCCGATGACGACGAGGCCGACGTCGTGGCGCTCGGCCGCGGCGACGAGGCCGTCGGTGTCGGTGACGGCGACGGCGACGAGCTCGGCGTCACGAGCGATGCCGGGATTGCCCGGCGCGCAGAGCAGGGTCGGCCGCTGCGGCGAGCGCGCGAGCGCGCGGACGATCGCGTGCTCGCGGCCGCCGGAGCCGACGACGAGGACCTTCACGTGCGGAGACGGCGCGGGGCGCCGCGGCTAGAGGCTCGAGATGAAGTCGTCGATCCCGATCGCGGGCAGCGTCTCGTAGCGCGCCGTGCCGCGTGAGCCGAGCTCGAGGCTCACGCGCGCCATCGTCTGCTCGTCGGGCGCCTCGACGACGTTGATGAAGTCGAAGCGGCCGAGCGTCGACCACTGGGCCTTCACCGTCGCGCCGAGCTGCTCGATCTCGTTGTTCACCTCGCGGATGCGCGCGGGGTTGTTCTTGACGGTCTGGACGCCCTCGGGAGTGAGCGTCGAGAGCATGATGTACGTGGGCAACGTGACCTCCGGGTCGGACCGCGGGTGAATGCTGCGACCCCCGCGTTCTACCCGATCGGCACGACCGACGTACGTCGGCGCCCGCGGATGGGCCCGCGCGGCCGGCCCTGGGCTCCGCCGGCGGCGGTACCGTCCACGCCGACGCGGCGCGCCGCCGCTCCCGCCATGCCCGCCCGCATCGTCCGCTCCACCGCACTCGCCAGCTCCGCCGTCGTCCTCGCCGCGAGCGTGGCGCCGGCCTCCGCGCGCGCCGTCGCCGTCGGCGTCGATCGCGCCTGCTACCTCGACACCGTCCGCGGCGGCGAGCGGGTCGCGCCGCACGTGCGCCTCGGGGGCCGCGGGTTCACGCCTGGCGCGCTCTTCCAGGTGAGCCTCGACGACCTGCCCCTCTCGGGCGGCCTCGGCACGGTGGACGCCGCCGGGGGCGTCGCGGGGAGCTTCACGACGCCGTCGCTGCGGCGGATGGGCCGGACCGAGCGCTCGTGGCTCGTCCGCGTCGACGAGGGCCCGCACGCCGCGTCGGCGCGCTTCCGGACGACCGACGTCGTCGCGCGGTTCTCGCCGACCCGCGGCGACCCGCGGTCCCTGCGGGTCCGGTGGCGCGCCGACGGGCTCGGCTTCGCGCCGGACGGCGAGCCGCTGCCCGCCGGCCGGGACGTCTACCTCCACTACGTGCGCCCGAACGGCCGCCTCCGGCGGACGGTGCGGCTCGGGGAGACGAGCGGGCCGTGCGGCCGCCTCGCGCGGACGTCGCGCCGCCGCCTCTTCCCGTTCCGGCCCGAGAAGGGCCGGTGGCGCCTGCAGGTCGACACCCGCGAGCGCTACACCCGCGGCCGCGCGAGGTCGTCGTTCGTCCACGACGTCGTCGCCGTCCGGGTCCGGTAGGGACCCCGGACCGGGCCGTCCCCCCATCCGCCCCCTGGGACGGAGCTCACGCTCGGCGTGAGCTCCGTCAGGGGAGATGGGTGGGCGGGGCCTACGCGGTGCTCGACGCGGGCTGCGGCGCCTCGACGCTCTCGAGCGCGAGCTCGCCGTCGCGGGCCTCGACCCGGACGTGGTCGCCGTCGCGGAAGCGGCCCTCGAGGATCCCGAGCGCCAGCGGATCGACGAGGCGCTTCTGGATGACCCGCTTGAGCGGACGGGCGCCGTAGGTCGGGTCGTGGCCGAGGTCGCCGAGGAGCATCTTCGCCTCGTCGGTGAGATCGACCTCGATGCCGCGCTCGCGGACGCGCTCGATGAGCCGCTCCGCCTGGAGGTCGACGATCTGGCCGAGCTGCTCGCGGTCGAGCGCGTGGAACTCGACGATGTCGTCGAGCCGGTTGAGGAACTCCGGCCGGAACGTCCGCTCGAGCGCGGCGCGGTACCCGTCGGGGCTCCCCGCGCCGACGTTCGACGTGAGGATGAGGACGACGTTCTTGAAGTCGACCGTCCGGCCCTGGCCGTCGGTGAGCCGGCCGTCGTCCATCACCTGCAGCAGCGTGTTGAACACGTCGGGGTGCGCCTTCTCGATCTCGTCGAGCAGGACGACGCCGTACGGCCGGCGGCGGACCGCCTCGGTGAGCTGACCGCCCTCGTCGTAGCCGACGTAGCCGGGAGGCGCGCCGACGAGCCGCGACACGGAGTGCTTCTCCATGTACTCGGACATGTCGAGCCGCACCATCGCGTCCTGGCTGTCGAAGAGCAGCTCGGCGAGCGCCCGGGCGAGCTCGGTCTTGCCGACGCCGGTCGGGCCCATGAAGAGGAACGAGCCGATCGGGCGGTCAGGATCCTGGAGGCCGGCGCGGCTGCGGCGGATCGCCGCGGAGACCGCGTCGACGGCATCGTCCTGACCGACGACGCGGTCGTGCAGGCGGTCCTCGAGGTGGACGAGCTTCTCGACCTCGCCCTCGAGGAGCCGGTTCACCGGGATGCCCGTCCAGCGGGCGACGACCTCGGCGACGTCCTCGGCGTCGACCTCGCTCTTGAAGAAGCGGGACGGCTCCTGCGTCTCCTCGGTGCCCGCGGCCTCGGCCTCGGAGAGGCGGCGCCGCAGCTCGGGGATCTCGCCGTGGCGGAGCTTGGCGGCGGTCTCGAGGTCGGCGTCGCGCTCGGCCCGCTCCAGCTCGCGCTCGAGCTCGCCGATCTGCGCCTGGATGTGGGCGACGCCCTGCGCCGCCTCCTTCTCGCGCTGCCACTCGGCGGTCATCGTCGCGAGCTGCTCCTCGAGGTCGGCGAGCTCGCGCTCGAGGGCCTCGAGACGCTCCTTCGACGCCTCATCGGTCTCCTTCTCGAGCGAGGTGCGCTCGATCTCGAGCTGGAGCTTGCGGCGGTTGACCTCGTCGATCTCGGTCGGGACCGAGTCCATCTCGATGGACAGCCGCGACGCGGCCTCGTCGACGAGGTCGATGGCCTTGTCCGGGAGGAAGCGGTCGGCGATGTAGCGCTGCGACAGCGTCGCGGCGGCGATGAGCGCGCCGTCCTGGATGCGGACGCCGTGGTGCTCCTGGTAGCGCTCCTTGAGGCCGCGGAGGATCGCGATCGCGTCCTCGACGGACGGCTCGCCGACCGTCACCGGCTGGAAGCGCCGCTCGAGCGCCGCGTCCTTCTCGATGTGCTTGCGGTACTCGTCGAGCGTCGTCGCGCCGACGGCCCGCAGCTCGCCGCGGGCGAGCATCGGCTTGAGGAGGTTCGCGGCGTCGACCGCGCCCTCGGCCGCGCCGGCGCCGACGATCGTGTGGAGCTCGTCGAGGAAGAGGATGATCTGGCCGCGGGCCTCCTGGACCTCCTTGAGGACGGCCTTCAGCCGGTCCTCGAACTCGCCGCGGTACTTCGCGCCCGCGATGAGCGAGCCGATGTCGAGCGCGACGACGCGCCGGTCGCGCAGCGACTCGGGGACGTCGCCCTGGACGATGCGCTGGGCGAGGCCCTCGGCGATCGCCGTCTTGCCGACGCCGGGCTCGCCGATGAGGACCGGGTTGTTCTTCGTGCGCCGCGAGAGGACCTGGATGACCCGGCGGATCTCGTCGTCGCGCCCGATGACGGGGTCGAGCTCGCCGCGCTCGGCGCGCTCGGTGAGGTCGATGCCGAACCGCTTCAGCGCCTGGTAGCGCTCCTCGGGGTTCTGGTCGGTCACCTTGTGCGGCCCGCGGATCTCCGCGACGACCGGAGCGAGGCGCTCCTTCGTCGCGCCGACGGCGCGCAGGGCCTCGCCGGCCCGCGAGTTGTGGCCGGAGAGCGACAGGAGGACGTGCTCGGTCGAGATGTACTCGTCCCCGAGCTCGCGCATCTCGTGGTCGGCGGCGCGGAGGACCTGGAGCAGCTCGGAGGCCGGGCCGGCGACCTCGCCGCCCTCGCCGAGGGTCGGGAGCGCGCCGACGGCCTCGTCGACGCGGGTGCGGAGCGTGCCGAGAGCGACGTCGAGCTTCTCCAGGACCGCGGGGACGAGGCCGCCGTCCTGGTCGAGCAGCGCGAGCAGGAGATGCTCCGGCATCGCCTGGGGATTGCGCCGCGTCTCCGCGAGCGAGATCGCGTCGCGGACGGCCTCCTGGGTGAGAGTGGTGAAGCGATCCGGCTGCATGAGATTGAGGGACTTTCTGACTCGAGGTGGGAAAATCTCAGTGCGAGAGACTGAGATTGTGACACGTCGCCGCGTCCGGCACAAGAGCACCCGCCGAGGACCGGGTCTCTCGCAGGTCCTGGGGGTGATTCACGCCCCGGCGCGCCGGGAAGGATGCGCCCATGGAGGACGACCGCACGACGAAGGCGCCCCCGCACGACGAGGAGCACGAGGAGCCGCTCGGGCCCTTCTCCCCCGACGACGAGACCGCCGCGGGCGACACCCCCGAGGTGCACGGCGACATCACCGCCCACGATCTCCCGAAGGGCTCCGAGGCCCGGCGAGCCGCAGAGGAGGACGAGGGGCCGGACCGGCCGACGCGGGGGAACACCTGATGTCCGCGCGCCGCGAGCTCGCCCGGGAGCCGCTGCGCCGGCGGCCGTTCGGCGAGCGCAGCCACTCCCCGAACAACGAGCGGCGCCGCGATCGCACGATCGCCGACGGGCGCGCCGCCCGGTACCCGCGCCGCGGCCCCGTCGAGCGCCGTCGCCCGGTGGGCTGACCCGCGGCGTCCCCGCCGCCGGAGACCGGCGCCTCGGTCGCGGGAGCGGCGCCTCAGTCGCGCTCGACGCGGATGCGCATCCGGCGCGACGGCGCGAGGTCCTTCGCTCGCACGACGTCCGTCCCGGGCGCCTCGTAGCGGACGATGTCCGCGCGGACCTTCTCGCGCACGGCCTCGAGCCGGGTGATCTCGGTCTGCAGCTCCTCGGCCCGGGCCTCGAGCTGCTCGACCTTCCGGCGCGCGCGCTCCAGATCGGCGGCCTTGCGCTCGAGCGCGTCCTCGAGCTCCATGACCTTCTCGACGCCGGCGAGGTTGAGGCCGTACTCCGTCGTCATGCGCTGGATCTTGCGCAGCCGCTCGACGTCCGCGTGCGAGTAGAGCCGGGTGCCCTTCGGGGAGCGCTTCGGCTCGATGAGCCCCCGCGCCTCGTACATCCGCAGGGTCTGCGGGTGCATCTCGGCGAGCTCGGCGGCGACCGAGATCATGAACACGCCGCGGTCCTCGGCGACCGTCACGCGGACGCTCTGGCCCGGGGAGCGGCGGGTGACGCGACGCTCGGCCATCAGCCCTCGCTCCCCTGCCCGGCCGGCTCGCGATCCGCCGCGGCGGCCGCGTCGCCGAAGAGCCGGGCTCGCGGATCGCCGCCCATCACCTCGGACAGCCTCTCGACCGCCTCGGACTGCTCCTTGCTCAGCGTCTTCGGGACGTCGATGACGAACCGGTAGTGGATGTCGCCGCGCTCCTTGGGCGCGGCGAGCTTCGGCGGCCCCTCACCGCGGAGCCGCTGGACGGTGCCGTGCTTCGTGCCCGGCGACACGCGGAGGCGCTTGCGGCCGGCGAGCGTCGGGACCTCGACCTCCGCCCCGCGGATGGCCTCGGGGATCGTGAGCGGCACCTCGACCTCGAGGTTGTCGCCCTTGCGGCGGAAGAGGCTCGAGTCCTCGACGTGGGTCGTCACGTAGAGGTCGCCCGCCGGGCCGCCGCTGCGACCGGGCTCGCCCTTGCCGGCGAGGCGGACCCGCGAGCCCTCGCGGACGCCCGCGGGGATGTTCACCTTGTAGCGCTTGACCGTGCGGGTCGCCCCCTGACCGCCGCACGTCGGGCAGGGCTGCTCGATGACGACGCCCGTGCCCTCGCAGCGACGGCAGGGCTGGGAGATCGAGAAGAGCCCCTGGCCCTGGGCCTCGATGCCGCGCCCCTGGCAGCGAGGGCAGACGACCGGCGAGGTGCCCGGCTTCGCGCCGGAGCCGCGGCACGTCCCGCAGGTCTGCGAGCTCGGGACGCTGAGCTGCACCTGGGCGCCCGACATCGCCTCGTCGAACGAGATCGTCACCGAGGCCTCGAGGTCGGCGCCGCGCTCGGGCCGCGGCGCGCGGGTGCCCGTCCGCCCGCCGCCGGCAGTCCCCGCGCCGCTCCCGAAGATGTTCGAGAGGATGTCGGAGAAGTTGCCGGCGTCGAAGCCGCCGAAGCCGCCCGGGCCGCCGGCGGTCCCGCCCCCGCCCATGCCGCCGAAGAGCGTGCCGCGGTCGTACTGCTTGCGCTTCTCGGCGTCCCCGAGGACGTCGTAGGCCGACTGGACCTCCTTGAAGCGCTTCTCGGCCTCGGGGTCGTCCGGTTTGCGATCCGGGTGGTACTGCCGGACGAGCTTGCGGTGCGCCTTCTTGATCTCCTCGGCGGTCGCCTTCTTGTCGACGCCGAGGGTCTTGTACAGATCGGGACGGGAAGCCATGGGCTGGGGTGGTGATCGGGATGGGTCGTGCTACTGGGCGACGACGACCTTGGCGGCCCGCAGGACCTCGTCCCCGTGGCGGTAGCCCGCCTGGTAGACCTCGATGATCGTGCCGCTCTCGGCCCCCTCGACGGGCGTCTGCGCGACGGCCTCGTGGCGGTGCGGGTCGAACTGCTCGCCCTTCGGCGAGTCCGGGACGATGCCGACGCGCTCGAGCGCCCCGACGAGCTCCTGCTGGACGAGCCGGACCCCCTGCGTCACCGACGCGTCGCCCGGCGTGTCCTCTGCCTCGACGGCGGCGATGGCCCGCTCGAGGTTGTCGAGCGCGGGCAGCAGCTCCTTCGCGAGCCGCCCGACGCCCTTCGCCTCCGCCGCGCCGACCTGCTGGCGGGCGCGCTTGCGGACGTTGTCGAGCTCGGCGGCGCTGCGCAGGTAGAGGTCCTTGTAGTCGGGCTCCTCCGCGGCGGCGTCGTGCCCGTCGCCGGCGTCGCCCGGCGGCGCGGCCTCGGCCGCGCCGTCCGTGCGCTCGTCGGTCTCCGGCCGGGCCTCGGCCGCGTCGGCGCCGGCCGCCGGCGGCTGCTCGGCCGCCGGCGGGGTGCCGTGCTCGTGGGTGTCCGGGCGGGACTCCATGCCTAGCGGCCCTCGTCGACGACCTCGGCGTCGACGACGTCCTCCTCGGACTCGTCGGCCGCGCCCGCGCCGTCCGGCGAGCCCTCGGCGCCGGCGGCCGCCGCCTGGGCCTGGGCCTGCTCGTAGAGCTTCTCCGAGACGCCGTGGAAGGCGGCCTGGAGCGCCTCGGCCTTCGCGTTGATCGCGGCGGCGTCGTCGGACTCGAGCGCGTCGCGCACGTCCTTGATCGCGGTCTCGATCTGCTCCTTCGAGGCGGCGTCGACCTGGTCGCCGAGATCGGCGAGCTGCCGCTCGGCCTGGTAGGCCGCGTTCTCGGCGCCGTTCTTCGCCTCGGCGAGCTCACGGGCGTTGCGGTCCTCCTCGGCGTGCGTCTCGGCGTCGGAGACCATGCGCTTGATCTCGTCCTCGGAGAGGCCGCCACCGGCCTTGATCTCGATCTTCTGCTCCTTGCCGGTGCCGAGGTCCTTCGCGCTCACGGAGAGGATGCCGTTCGCGTCGATGTCGAACGCGACCTCGATCTGCGGGACCCCACGCGGCGCCGGCGGGATGCCGGTGAGCTGGAACTTGCCGAGCGACTTGTTGTACGTCGCCATCTCGCGCTCGCCCTGGAGGACGTGGATCTCGACGGACGGCTGGTTGTCCTCGGCGGTCGAGAAGACCTCGGACTTCCGCGTCGGGATCGTCGTGTTGCGCTCGATGAGCTTCGTCATGACGCCGCCCTTCGTCTCGATGCCGAGCGTGAGCGGGGTGACGTCGAGGAGGAGGACGTCCTTCACGTCGCCGGCGAGGACGCCCGCCTGGATGGCGGCGCCGATCGCGACGACCTCGTCCGGGTTGACGCCGCGGTGCGGGTCCTTCCCGGTGAGCTCCTTCACCTTCTCCTGGACGGCCGGGTTGCGCGTCATGCCGCCGACGAGGACGACGTGGTCGACCGAGTCGACGCCCTTCTCCTTCGCGTCGTCGAGCGCCTGGCGAACCGGGGCGATGACGCGGTCGAGGAGGCCGCTCGTCAGCTCGTTGAACTTCGCGCGGGTGAGGCGGACGTCGAGGTGCTTCGGCCCGGAGGCGTCGGCGGTGATGAACGGCAGGTTGATCTGCGACTCCTGCGCGCTCGAGAGCTCGATCTTCGCCTTCTCCGCCGCCTCGTAGAGGCGCTGGAGAGCCATCGGGTCCTGCGTGAGGTCGATGCCCTGGTCGCGCTTGAACTCGCCGGCGAGCCAGTCGACGACCGCCTTGTCCCAGTTGTCGCCGCCGAGGTGGTTGTCACCGGCGGTCGACTTCACCTCGAAGACGCCGTCGCCGATCTCGAGGACCGACACGTCGAACGTGCCGCCGCCGAGGTCGAAGACGAGGATCGTCTGGTCGTCCTCCTTGTCGAGGCCGTAGGCGAGCGACGCCGCGGTCGGCTCGTTGATGATGCGCTTGACGTCGAGGCCGGCGATCTTGCCGGCGTCCTTCGTCGCCTGACGCTGATCGTCGTTGAAGTACGCGGGGACCGTGATGACGGCGCCGTCGACGGTCTCCCCGAGGTAGGCCTCGGCGTCCGCCTTGAGCTTCGCGAGCGTCATCGCGCTGATCTCCGGCGGCGAGTACTGCTTCTCGTCGGCCTCGATGCGCGCGTCGCCGCCGGGCCCGGAGACGACCTTGTAGGGGACGATCGACTCCTCCTCGCGCACCTCGGCCTCCTTGCGGCCCATGAAGCGCTTGACGGAGAAGATCGTGTTCTGCGGGTTCGTCACGGCCTGCCGCTTGGCGACCGTGCCGACGAGGCGCTCGCCGCCCTTCGTGAAGGCGACGACGGACGGGGTGGTGCGCCCGCCCTCGGAGTTCTCGATGACGGTGGGTTCGCCGCCCTCGAGGACCGCCATGCACGAGTTCGTCGTGCCGAGGTCGATGCCGATGGTCTTGCCCATGGGGGTGTGGTGCTCCTTCTCTTGCAAACGGGGACCGCGTGAAATCTGAGTCGGAGTATGGCAGATCTTCCGAGCGGCTCCAAGACGCCCCCGCGCGTCCCGGCCGCGGGCGTATCGTCTCCCCGTGACCACGCCCGGCCTCCCCCCGCGCCCGGACCTCGGACGCTTCACGATGACCGCGGGCTTCGTCCTGCGGCCGACGCGCTTCCTCGAGGACTGCCACGCGCGCTGCGGCGACTACTTCACCCTGCGGCCGGCGCCCGACCGCGAGGTCGTGTTCAGCGTCGATCCCGCGGCGGTGCGGCAGATCTTCACCGGGGACCCCGACGTCCTGCACGCGGGCGAGGGCAACGTCGTCCTCTCGCCGCTCCTCGGGCCCGGGTCCGTCCTCCTCCTCGACGGGGCCGAGCACATGCGCCACCGGCGGATGCTCCTCCCGCCCTTCCACGGCGAGCGGATGCGCGCGCACGTCGACACGATGACCGAGGTCGCCGAGCGCCACGTCGCCGCCTGGCCGCGGGGCCGCCCGTTCGGCGTCCTCTAGTCGATGCAGTCGGTGACCCTCGAGGTCATCCTCCGCGTCGTCTTCGGCGTCGACGACCGCGACCGCCGCGAGCGCCTCGGCGTGCCGCTGCGGCGCCTGCTCGACATCGTCGCGACGCGGCGGCGGGTCCTCGCCCTCGCGCTCACGCAGTCGCGACGGGGGCGCTTCTCGCCCTGGGGCCGCTTCATCGCCGCTCGCGAGGAGGCGAGCGCGCTCCTCCGCGAGGAGATCGCGGCCCACCGGCGGGCGCAGGCCGCCGACCGGGCCGGCGACGACGTCCTCTCGCTCCTCATCGCGGCCCGTGACGAGAGCGGCCGCGGGCTCACCGAGGACGAGCTCGTCGACGAGGCGATGACGCTCCTCGTCGCCGGTCACGAGACGACGGCGACCGCGCTCGCATGGACGCTCGAGCGGCTCGTCAGGCACCCCGGGTGGATCGAGCGGCTCGTCGACGAGCAGCGCGACGGCGGCGAGGAGCAGCTCGACGCGGTCATCACGGAGACCCTGCGGCTGCGTCCCGTCGTCCCCGCGGTCGTCCGCACCCTCACCGCGCCCTTCCGCCTCGGCCCGTGGGACCTCCCGGCCGGGACGAACGTCGCGCCGTCGATCTACCTCCTCCACCGCCGCCCGGACCTCTACCCCGATCCCGCCGCCTTCCGGCCGGAGCGGTTCCTCGACGGCGTGAAGCCCGGCACCTACACGTGGATCCCGTTCGGCGGCGGCGTGCGCCGCTGCCTCGGCGCGAGCTTCGCGCTCACCGAGATGAAGGCGGTCCTCGGCACGATCCTCCGCGAGGCTCCGCCGCGTCCCGCCCCCGGGTCCCGCGACGAGGGCACGATCCGCCGCGCGATCACCTTCGCGCCGTCGCGAGGCGGGCGCGTGTCCGTCGGACCCGCCCGCCCGGTCTGACGATTCCGCCCGCCCACCTGACGAGACTCACGCCTGGCGTGAGTCTCGTCAGGTGGGCGGGGGGTCGCCGGCGGCGGGGACCTCGCCGTGGCGCTCGCCGCGGTCCTCGTCGAGGATGCGCTGCATGTCCCGGGCGGCGACGTCGATGCGCTCGAGCATCTCGGCGCGCTGGTCGGCATCGAGGGTCTCGCCGCGGCGGCGCAGGAGGTCGGCGAAGCCGAGGACGATCGTGAGCGGCGTGCGGAGGTCGTGGACGAGGCGGGCCCGCCGCTCGTCCGGCGTGCTCATTCGTCGACGGGGTCGAGGGCGATCTCGCCGCGCTCGAGGGCGAGCGCGATCGCGTGGACCCGGTTGCGGGCCTGCAGCTTGCGGATGACGTTGCGCACGTGGGTGCGCACGGTCTCAACGCTCACGCCGATCTCCTGGCCGATCCGCTCGGCGGTCATCCCCTCGGCCATCAGGTGCATGATCTCCCGCTCGCGGGGCGAGAGCTGCGGGACCTTCGCCGTCGCGCGCGGCGAGAGGAGGACCCGATCGAGCCGCGGGTCGACGTAGGACCCGCCGGCCGCGACCTGCTCGATCGCCGCGACGAGCTCGTCCATCGCGCCGGCCTTGAGCGCGTAGCCGCGGGCACCCGAGTCGAGGCCCTCGTAGAGGAGCTCGGCGTCGCTGTCGCCCGTGTAGAGGATGACGCCGAGATCGGGGTCCCGGGCGAGGAGGGAGCGGGCGAGGTCGATGCCGCTGCCGTCCGGCAGCCGGATGTCGATGATCGCGACGTCGACGGAGTCGTGGGCCACGAGGTCGAGCCCCGCCGCGACGTTGCCCGCCGCGCCGACGATCTCGAGGCCGTGCCCCGAGAGCAGCGCGACGAGGCCCTCGCGGAGCGCCTCGTGGTCGTCGATGATCACCAGTCTCGTCATGGAACCTCGCGGGCCAGCGTAGCGCCTGGTGCGCCGAAGCCACGCGGGTCCTGCACCAGCGCGTCCAGCCACGCGCGAAAGCCCGCAACGTGCGGGGGGATTCCACGGCGCCTCTCCGCAGGGGGACTCCCGCACCCCGTCCGCCGTCTATCGTGGCTCCCGATGGCGAAGGACACCGAGAAGCTCATCCGACAGCTGTCGCTCATCTCGTACCTCATGGCGGAGCGCCGGCCCGTGACCGCGCTCGAGATCCGGCGGGACGTCGAGGGCTACAGCGGGATGAACGAGGACGCGTTCGCGCGGCGGTTCTACGCCGACCGCGCGGAGCTCGACTCGCTCGGCATCGCCCTCACCGTCGAGAAGCCCGCCGACGGCGTCGCCGAGCAGGAGAACTACTCGCTGCGCCCGGAGAACTTCCACCTCCCGGCGATCGCCTTCACCGACGAGGAGCTCGCCTCGCTCCAGACGGCTCTCAGCCTCCTCGACGGCGAGTTCGCCTACGCCGAGCCCCTGCGGCTCGCGCTCCAGCAGATCACGTGGGGCCGTCCCTCGCCGCTCGGCGGGCCCGCCCCCTCGGGCGTCGCGCTCGGCGTCACCGGCAGCGCGGGTGGCCAGGAGCTCTCGCAGCGTCTCGCGAAGATCGAGACGGCGATCTTCCGCCACAAGACGGTGACGTTCGACTACTACACGATGGAACGGGACGAGACGGGCCCTCGGAAGGTCGACCCGTACCACCTCCTCTTCCAGAACGGCCAGTTCTACCTCCTCGGGCACAGCCACGAGCGCGGCGCGCTTCGGGTCTTCCGCCTCTCGCGCATCCGCGGCAAGGTCGCCTACGCGACGAAGGCCGAGCACGACTTCCGCAAGCCCGACGACTTCGACCCGCGCTCGTTCGCCAACCGCGCCGACTGGCAGTACGGGGACGAGCAGGGCGTCGCGCAGATCTGGGTGAGCGGTCGGATCGCCTGGCAGGTCGAGCGGCACTTCGGCCGCCACGGCAGCGTGCGCGGGGCCGACGGCGACGACGGCGCGATCGTCCTCGAGACCTCCTACGCCTCCGCCCGCCAGCTCGCGGCGTGGGTCCTGACGCTGGGCGAGCACGCGCGCGTCATCGGCCCAGAGGACCTCGTCGGCGTCCTCGAGGAGCGCATCGAGCTCCTCGAGAGCCGCCACGCCGACGGCCCCGAGCTCGCCCCCGCGGTCATGAGCGATCGGGCGAACGGGACCGGCGAGATCGAGGAGGCGGGGGCGCCTCGGCGCGACGCGGCGATCCGGCCCGAGCGCTTCGCGCGTCTCGTCACCCTCGCGAGCATCCTCATCCACGCAGGGCGCGGCGGGGAGCTGCTCGACGCTCGCGACCTCTGCGAGCGGCTGCAGATCTCCGAGCAGGAGCTGAGCGAGGACATCAACGTCCTCAACGTCGTCAACTTCGGCGGCGGCTCCTACGTCCTCTACGCCGAGCTGCGCGAGGACGGGACGATCGAAGTCGACCCCGAGCCCTACAGCGACAACTTCGACCGGCCCGCCCGGCTCCTCCCGGTCGAGGCGAAGGCCCTTATCGCCGCGATCGACCTCATCGGGGACCACCTCCCCGAGGGCGCGCTCAGCTCGGCGCGGGCGAAGATCGTCGACGCCCTCGGGTTCGACCCGATGGAGCAGGGGCTCCAGGTCGCCCGCTCGGGCGCGGACGACGCGGACGTCGCCCGGACGGTCTCGGAGGCGATCGTCGGCCACCGCCTCGTGCGGCTCGAGTACTACAAGAGCAACGAGGACGAGTTCAGCGAGCGGACCGTGGAGCCCTACGCGCTCACGAACGGCCGCGAGGGCTGGTACATCGCGACCTTCGACCCGGCGAAGGACGACGTCCGGCACTTCCGGCTCGACCGCATCAAGACGGTGGAGGTGCTCGACGAGACCTTCGCGCCCCGCCCGGAGGTCGACGCTGCCGCCGCGGTCGACGGCTGGCTGCGCACCGGCGAGGTCGAGGCCTCGCGCGTCGCCCGCCTGTGGATCAGCCCGGAGCGCGCCCGCTGGCTCCGCGAGGAGCGCACGGTGACCGAGGAGCTCGCCGACGGAGCGATCATCGTCGAGCTGCCGTACAAGGGCACCGACTTCCTCGTCCGCGAGGTGCTCTCGGAGGCCGGCGACGCCGCCGTCCTCGCCCCCCAGGACGCCCGCGAGGCGGTCGCCTCGGCGGTCGGCCGGCTGCGCGAGACGGCGACCGCGCTCGAGCAGTGAGGGAGTAGAACATCCGTCCAGCCGGAAGGGCTCTGGCTTGAGCCCTTCGGAGTCGTGTCCCTCAGCCCGTAAGCTTCTGCGCCGCCCTACCACCCGGGGCGATCCAACCACGGAGGCAACATGATCATGGGGAAGCTGTCGCGTGCAGGGGCGCGCGGCACGACCGGGAGGCGACTCCCGGCGCTGGGGATGCTCGCTGCCCTCGCTTGGCTGCTCGCGCCCGCCGCTCCGGCGAGCGCCGCCAACGTCTGGGACTGCGGGGCCGACGCCGTCAAGGTGACGGTCGCGGGTCAGAGCCCGCTCAATCCGATCACGACGAACAAGTCGCCCTGCGAGGACAGCGCGGACGGCCTGCCGAACACGACCGATGCGCTCGGCCTCGCGCCGGGCATCAACGCGCGCACCGCGTTCGCCGTCACCGAGGTGACGCCCGACGGGGGCCGTCCGCTCGACACGACGAACGTCGCGGCGGCCGGCGTCGAGGGTCTCAGCATCGAGACCGCCGGCGGCACGATCGTCATCGGCGCCGATGCCGTCCGCTCGTTCGCGCAGGCCCGCTGCGTCAACGGCGCACCCGAGCTCACCGGCGGCGGGACCGCGGTGACGCTCACCCTCAACGGCCAGCCGATCCCGCTCGACACGCTCCTCGAGGGCGTCACCGACGCCGTGAGCGGCTCGCCGCTCGGCGCGCTCGTCCAGGTGAAGCTCAACGAGCAGATCAAGACCGACACCGCGCTCGTCCAGCGCGGCGCCCGCATCACGGTCCTCCCGGCGGTCGGGGCCGCCCCGCTCGTCGAGGTCATCGTCGCGGAGTCGCGCGTGAGCACGGCCGGGCTTCCCTGCAACCCCGACGTGCCGGAGAACACCGGTGGCGCAGGTGGCGCCGGCGATCTCAGCAAGGCGTGCCCGGCCGGCACGGTCTTCGACGGCCCGACCGGCTTCTGCGTCATCACGGCGGAGAGCTCCGCCGGCCAGGGCATCGTCGTCGTCGGCCGTCCGTTCCAGACGACCGAGGGCGGCACCGTCATCTCCCTCAACCTCGCGAAGAAGCGGTACGGGAAGAACAGCATCTGCCTCACCGGCAAGGGGCCGAAGTTCGTCACCGTCGGGACGAAGGGCAACGACCGCATCACCGGGTCGAACGGGCCTGACCGGATCCTCGGCCTGAGCGGCAACGACGCGATCGACGGCGGCCGCGGCAACGACTGCCTCGACGGCAACAACGGCCGCGACAACCTCAACGGCGCGATCGGCAACGACCGCGTCTACGGGAAGATCGGCAACGACGCCCTCAACGGCGGACCCGGCAAGGACCACCTCTCGTCCGGGCGCGGCAACGACACGATCAACGCCGCCTACGGCGCCGACCGCGTCCTCGGCGGGTCGGGCAACGACGCGATCAACGTCGCGACGGCCGGTCCGGCCGCGCGCGTCGACTGCGGGTCGGGGCGCGACAAGGTCCGCCTCAACCCGGAGGAGGTCCGTCGGTCGAAGAACTGCGAGGCCGTGCGGATGGTGAAGCGGCGCGACGAGCGCTGACCCGCACTCCGGCGACACGCCGTTCCCGCGGCCCGTCCGCCCCTCGGGGCGGGCGGGCCGCGCTCGTTCCGCGTCGCCGCCATAAGCTGCTCGCCCATGAGCCGGCGCGACCAGATCCAGATGACCGACGACGAGGTGCTCGCCTTCCTACGCGAGGAGAGGACCGTCGTCTGCGCGACGAACGGGGTCCGCGGCTGGCCGCACCTCATGCCCCTCTGGTACGTCGTGCGCGACACCGGCCCGGAGGGTGCGCCGGAGATCTGGGCGTGGACGTTCGCGAAGTCCCAGAAGGTGAAGAACCTCGAGCGGGACTCCCGCGCGACGCTCCAGGTGGAGGCGGGCGAGGAGTACCACCTCCTCCGCGGCGTCATGTTCGAGTGCGACGTCGTCCTCCACCGCGACGTCGCGGACATCGAGCCGCTCGGCGTCGAGATCCTCGGCCGCTACTCGGGCAGCCCGGACGGCACGCTCCCGGAGGAGGGCCGCGGGATGGTCGCCGCGCAGGCCGCCAAGCGCGTCGGCCTGCAGTTCGTCGAGCGCCGGCGGGCGACGTGGGACCACCGCAAGCTCGGCGGCGTCTACTGAGGCGAGGTCTCTCCCGCCCGCCGCGCCCACGGCGGCGGGCGGTCACGGCCGCGCGGCGCTCTCTACCCTCCCGGGGCGATGTCATCCCCGCTGAAGGGCCTCATCCTCTCGGGCGGCAAGGGCACCCGCCTGCGTCCGATCACCCACACGAGCGCGAAGCAGCTCGTCCCGGTCGCGAACCGGCCCGTCCTCTTCTACGGGATCGAGGCGATGGCGCGCGCGGGGATCGAGGAGGTCGGGATCATCATCGCGCCGGAGACCGGCGACGAGATCCGCGAGGCGGTCGGCGACGGCTCGCACTTCGGCGTCGCGGTCACGTACATCGTCCAGGACGAGCCCGCCGGCCTCGCGCACGCCGTCCTCACGGCCGAGCCGTTCCTCGGCGAGGACCCGTTCGTCATGTACCTCGGCGACAACCTGCTCCAGGGCGGCATCACCGAGCTCGTCGAGGCCTTCCGCTCGTCGGCGCCCGACGCGCTCATCCTCCTCACCCCGGTCGACGACCCCGAGAACTACGGCGTCGCGGAGCTCGACGGCGACCGCGTCGTCGACCTCGTCGAGAAGCCCGCCGAGCCGAAGACGAACCTCGCGCTCGTCGGCGTGTACCTCTTCACCCCGGCGATCCACGACGCCGCCCGGGCGATCGAGCCGAGCGCGCGCGGGGAGCTCGAGATCACGGACGCGATCCAGCACCTCGTCGACTCCGGCCGGCGCGTCGAGCCGCACATCGTCCGCGGCTGGTGGAAGGACACCGGCCGCCTCGACGACATGCTCGAGGCGAACCGCCTCATCCTCGACACGATCGAGGCGCGCGTGGAGGGCACGTGCATCGAGTCCCAGGTCGATGGCCGCGTCGTCATCGAGGAGGGCGCCCAGCTCGAGCGCTGCACCGTGCGCGGCCCGGCGGTCATCGGCGCCGGGGCGCGGCTCGTCGACGCTTACGTCGGCCCCTACACGGCGATCGGCGAGGACTGCGTCATCGAGCGCGCCGAGGTCGAGCACTCGATCCTCCTCGCCGGCTCCAGCGTGCGCGGCCTCGACGGGCGCATGGAGTCCTCCCTCCTCGGGCGCAACGTGACGATCGGCCGCGGCGACCGCCAGCCGCGCGCCTACCGCTTCATGGTCGGCGACAACAGCGAGATCGGCATCCTGTGAGCCGCGTCCTCGTCACGGGCGCGGCGGGGATGCTCGGCCGCGCGACCGTCGAGGCCGCGACGGCCGCCGGCCACGACGTCGTCGCCACCGACCGCGCCGACCTCGACATCACCGACCCGGTGGCCGTGCGCGAGGCGCTCGCCCGCCAGCGCCCGGAGGCGATCGTCAACTGCGCGGCGTGGACGGACGTCGACGGCGCGGAGGCCGACGAGGGCGGGGCGATGATCCTCAACGCCGAGGCGCCCGGCCATCTCGCCCACGAGGCGACCGCGGCCGGCACGCGCCTCGTCCACGTCTCGACGGACTACGTCTTCGACGGCTCGAAGACCGAGCCCTGGGTCGAGTCCGATCCCGTCGGGCCGCTCAACGCCTACGGCCGCACGAAGCTCGCGGGCGAGGGACGGATCCTCGCCGCGGGCGGCGACCACGCGATCGTCCGCACGGCGTGGCTCTACGGCGCCGGGGGCCCGAACTTCGTCGACACGATGCTCCGGCTCGCCGGCGAGAGGGACGAGGTGAGCGTCGTCACCGACCAGATCGGCCGGCCGACCTGGACCGGGCACCTCGCTGCTGCGCTCGTCGACGTCGCGGCGCGCCCGGGCCTCTCCGGCGTGCTGCACGCCGCCGGCGACGGCGCGTGCTCGTGGCACGACTTCGCCCGTGAGATCTTCGAGCGCGCGGGATGCGACTGCCGCGTGCTGCCGACGACGAGCGACGCCTTCCCGCGCCCGGCGACGAGACCGGCGTACAGCGTCCTCGGCACCGAGCGGGAGCCCGGCGTCCACCTCCCGCCCTGGCAGGAGGGGCTCGACGCCTATCTGCGACAGCGACAAGGAGCGACGACATGAAGCTGCTGGTGTGCGGCGGGGCCGGTTTCATCGGCTCGAACTTCGTGCGCGTGCGGGTGCGCGACCACGGCGACGAGGTCGTCGTCCTCGACAAGCTCACCTACGCCGGCCGGCGCGAGAACCTCGCCGACGTCGAGCACGTCTTCGTCCACGGCGCGATCGAGGACCCCGAGAAGGTCCGCGAGGCGATGGAGGGCGTCGACACCGTCGTCAACTTCGCGGCCGAGACGCACGTCGACCGCTCGATCGCCGAGCCCGACGCGTTCGTGCGGACCCACTCGATCGGCACGTGGGTCCTCCTCGAGGCCGCCCGCGAGGCCGGCGTCCGCTACCTCCAGGTCTCGACCGACGAGGTCTACGGCTCGATCGAGGAGGGCTCGTTCACCGAGGAGTCCCCGCTACAGCCGTCCTCGCCGTACAGCGCGACGAAGGCGGGCGCCGACCTGCTCGTCTCCTCGTACACGCACACCTACGGGATGGAGACGCTCATCTGCCGGGGGTCGAACAACTACGGGCCCTATCAGTACCCCGAGAAGCTCATCCCGCTCATGATCCTCAACGCCCTCCACGGGGACCCGCTCCCCGTCTACGGCGACGGCATGCAGGTGCGCAACTGGCTCTACGTCGAGGACTTCGGGCGCGGGATCGGGCACGTCCTCGAGCACGGCGCGCCCGGCGAGGTCTACAACGTCGGCGGGCCGGACGAGTGCCCGAACATCGAGGTCGTCGACCGCATCGTCGAGCTCACGGGCTGCGATCCGGCGCTCGTCACCCGCGTCGCGGACCGGCCGGGGCACGACCGCCGCTACTCGCTCGGGTCGGAGAAGGTCCGCGCGCTCGGGTGGGAGGCGCAGGTGCACTTCCATGAGGGTCTCGAGCAGACCGTCCGCTGGTACCAGGAGAACCGCGCCTGGTGGGAGCCGATCCGCTCCGGCGAGTACCGCGAGTACTACGAGCGGCAGTACGGCACGAAGCTCGGCGGCTGAGCTACCCGCCGGGCGTCGTCGCGCCGCCGCCCTCGGCGGGCTCCTCGTCCGTCGCGGGCGCCGTCGCCCCCGAGAGCGCGTCGATCTTCCAGCGACCGCCCTCCTTCACGAGCCCGAGACGGTCGGTCACGGTGTCGTCCCCGTCCTCGGACTCGACGACCGCGGTCGCCTGCGAGCCGGAGATCTCGATCGAGCGGACGTCGAGGTCGAAGCTGTCGGCGTCGTCGACGGGATCCTCGAGCGCCTCGGGGCACGTCTGCCGGCCCTCGGCGGTCGCGCGGATGCGCTCGACGAGGCCCTCGGAGAGCAGGGTGCAGATCTCGTCGGTGTCGCGGTCGACGCCCGCGTCCTCGAGATCCTCGATCGCGTTGGCCACGAGCCGCTGCTCGCCCTGGAAGTCGACCCCGTCGTCGTCGTCCGCCGGCTGGCACCCGGCGAGCAGGACGGCCGCGCCGAGGGCGGCGATGAACGGGCGCGCGGCGGCGGGCATCGGCGAGAGGGTACCTTGATCCTCGTATGGCCGAATCGTCCGCGCACACGCCTCCGCCGAGCGTCCCCCGCGGGCGCCACGCCCCGCCGCTCGAGGTCCGCGTCGGCGTCCAGCGCGCTCGTCTCTTCGAGGCGGCGGCGAGCGTCTTCTCGCGCAGCGGCTTCGCCGACGCCTCGGCCGAGGCCATCAGCCGCGAGGCGGGCATGTCGAAGGCGACGTTCTACGAGCACTTCAAGAACAAGGAGGAGTGCCTCCTCGCGCTCTTCGACGAGGCCGCGACGACGATCATGCAGGCGATGGCCGACGCCCAGCGGGTGAACCGGCGGGAGTCCGAGCACTACCGCGAGTGGATCGAGCGGGGTGTCCGCGCGTTCCTCGACACCCTCATCAGCCATCCCGAGGCGTCGCGGACCCTGCTCGTCGAGATCGTCGGCGCCGGCCCCATCGCGCTCGAGCGGCGCGACCGCATCTTCAACCTCTTCGCCGAGCTGCTCTACACCGACAACCGCGACGTCGCTCCGCGCTACGGCGCCCCGACGTTCGCCTCGCTCGAGGACGCCTACGCCATCGTCGGCGCGATCGCCGCGCTCGTCGACCGCCAGCTGCGCACCGGCGTGCCGGAGGACCCCCGGGACCTCGAGCCCGTCATCGAGCGGCTCTTCTTCGGTCTTCTCGGGGAGGCGCAGACGCTCCGCGACGGCGGGTCGTGAAGGCGCGCGAGCTCGCCGCGCTCGAGGAGCGCGTCGTCGAGTGCCGCGCCTGCCCGCGACTCGTCGACTGGCGCGAGCACGTCGCGCGGGAGAAGCGCGCCGCCTTCGCCGACTGGGAGTACTGGGGCCGGCCCGCTCCGGGGTTCGGGGATCCGGCCGCGCGGATCGTCGTCCTCGGGCTCGCGCCGGCCGCCCACGGGGCGAACCGCACGGGCCGCGTCTTCACGGGCGACCGCTCGGGCGACTTCCTCTACGCGGCGCTCCACCGCGCCGGGCTCGCGAACCAGGCGCTCTCGGTGTCGCGCGACGACGGGCTCGAGCTGCAGGGCGCGTGGGTGACCGCGGCCGTGCGCTGCGCCCCGCCCGCGAACAAGCCGACTCCGGTGGAGCGCGACGCCTGCCTCCCGTGGACGGTCGAGGAGCTGCGGCTGCTCGACGACGCGCGCGCCGTCCTCTGCCTCGGGCAGTTCGCGTGGGACGCCGCCTTG
This sequence comes from Paraconexibacter sp., assembly GCF_059438195.1. NCBI lineage: Bacteria > Bacillati > Actinomycetota > Thermoleophilia > Solirubrobacterales > Paraconexibacteraceae > Paraconexibacter > Paraconexibacter sp. Next base: position 11,963 of record NZ_JBLKKY010000027.1, on the reverse strand, counting down.
CGGCTGCGGGTCGCGGCGGGCGCTCCGGCCGCGCGACCGAAGCCGCGGTTCGGCCACGGCGCCGAGTTCGACGACGGCGGCTGGCTGCCGATGCTCGGCTGCTTCCACGTGAGCCAGCAGAACACGTTCACGGGCCGGCTCACCGAGGAGATGATCGACGCGGTCCTCGACCGCGCGAAGGAGATCGCGGGATTGCGGTGAGCGCCGCGCGGCCGCTCCGCCGGCGGCCCCCGGATCCGCGAGAACCCAGACGCGGCCGCCCGGCGACACGCTTTGAGTTCTCGGCGGGGGTGGGCGGCCCCGGGGGACCGCGAGAACCCAGACGCGGCCGCCTGGCGACACGCTTTGAGTTCTCGGCGGGGTGGGCGGGGTCGGCGGGCCGGCGAGGGTGGGTGGGCCGGCGCAGGCGGCCGGCCCGCGTGAGAGCGTGAGCGCGCCCCCTGCGCCGGGTACCCTCGATCGGTGTCGCCGCCCGACCCGCTCGCCGCCTTCACCCCCGCCGTCCGCGAGTGGTTCACGGGCGCGTTCGCCGCGCCGACGGCGGTGCAGGAGCAGGCGTGGCCCGCGATCGCGACGGGCGAGCACGTCCTCATCAGCGCCCCGACCGGCTCGGGCAAGACGCTCGCCGCGTTCCTGTGGGGCCTCGACCGGCTCGTCGCCGCTCCCACCGACCGGGACGTCGCCCCGAAGGACCGCCGGGTGCGCCTCGTCTACGTCTCGCCGCTCAAGGCGCTGAGCTACGACGTCGAGCGCAACCTCCGCGCGCCGCTCCGCGGCATCAGCGGGACGGCCGACCCGCCGACGGTCGCGATCCGCACGGGCGACACGCCCCAGCGCGACCGCGCCCAGATGCTCCGCACCCCGCCGGACATCCTCATCACGACGCCCGAGTCGCTCTACCTCATGCTCACCTCGCGGGCGCGGGCGATGCTCACCGGGGTCGAGGCCGTCATCGTCGACGAGATCCACGCGGTCGCGGGGACGAAGCGCGGGTCGCACACCGCGCTCACGCTCGAGCGGCTCAGCGCCCTCGTCGCCGAGCACGAGAACCGCGACGTCCAGCGCATCGGCCTCAGCGCGACGCAGAACCCGCTCGAGGAGGTCGGGCGGTTCATGGTCGGCCCGCGGCGGACCTGCACGATCGTCGACGCGGGCGTCCGCAAGCCGCTCGACCTCAAGATCCACGTGCCCGTCGAGTCGATGGTCGAGCCCGAGCAGGTGACGGAGTCGCGGGATCCCTTGGAACCCGTCCCAGGTGGCGAGAGCACGCGCAAGTCGATCTGGCCGGCGATCTACCCCGAGCTGCTCGACCTCGTGCAGGAGCACCGCTCGACGCTCGTCTTCGTCAACAACCGCCGCGCCGCCGAGCGGCTCGCCCTGCGCCTCAACGACCTCGCCCGCGAGCGCCGCGCGGAGGCGGACGGCGGCGAGCCCGACGAGACGCTCGTCATCGCCCGCGCCCACCACGGCTCGCTCGCGCGCGAGGAGCGCCTGGTCGTCGAGGAGCTGCTGAAGAGCGGCGAGCTGCCGTGCCTCGTCGCGACCTCGTCGCTCGAGCTCGGGATCGACATGGGCGCGGTCGACCTCGTCCTCCAGGTCGAGTCGCCGAAGTCGGTGTCGCGCGGCCTCCAGCGGATCGGCCGCGCCGGACACAACGTCGGCGACACGAGCAAGGGCCGGATCTTCCCGAAGTTCCGCGGCGACCTCCTCGAGTGCGCCGTCGTCGCGAAGCTCATGCGCGAGGGCCGCATCGAGCCGACGGTCGTCCCGCGCAACGCGCTCGACGTCCTCGCCCAGCAGATCGTCGCGATCGTCGCCGCCGCCGAGGACGACGACGGGGACGTCCACGTCGACGACCTCTTCGCGCTCGTCACGCGGACCCACAGCTACGCCGAGCTGCCGCGCGAGCTGCTCGAGAACGTCCTCGACATGCTCGACGGGCGCTACCCCTCGCAGGAGTTCGGCGACCTCCGCCCGCGGCTCGTCTGGGACCGCGTGGCCGGCACGCTGCGCCCGCGCAAGGGCGCCCGCTCGCTCGCGGTCGCCAACGCGGGGACGATCCCCGACCGCGGCCTCTACGCGGTGACGCTGCCCGACGGCCGCCGCGTCGGCGAGCTCGACGAGGAGATGGTCTACGAGGCGCGACCGGGGCAGACGTTCCTCCTCGGCGCCTCGACCTGGCGGATCGAGGAGATCCAGCGCGACCGCGTCATCGTCACGCCCGCACCGGGCGCCCCGGGCGCCGTCCCGTTCTGGCGCGGGGACACCGTCGGCCGGCCGAAGGAGCTCGGCGAGGCTCTCGGCGCGTTCTCGCGCGAGGCGGTGAGCGCGGACCCGGCCGACCTCGAGCGCGAGTACGACCTCGACGAGCGCGCGGCGCGCAACCTCGTCGCGTTCCTCCAGGAGCAGGAGGACGCGACCCGCGTCATCCCGTCGGACCGCGCGGTCGTCGTCGAGCGCTTCCGCGACGAGATCGGCGACTGGCGGGTCTGCGTCCTCAGCCCGTTCGGCGGCCGCGTCCACGCGGCGTGGGGCCTCGCGCTCGGCGCGCGGATCCGTGACGAGCTCGGCCTCGAGTCGGACGCGATCTGGTCCGACGACGGGATCATCGTCCACCTCCCGGACTCCGACGAGGCGGGGGTGGAGGATGTCCTGGAGCTCGTCCTCGTCGATCCCGACGAGCTCGAGGACCTCGTCGTCCGCGAGCTCGGGACGAGCGCGCTCTTCGGCGCGCGCTTCCGCGAGAACGCCGGCCGGGCGCTCCTCATCCCGCGGGCCTATCCGGGGAAGAGGACGCCGCTCTGGCAGCAGCGGCTCAAGGCGCAGAACCTCCTCGAGGTCGCGAAGCGCTACGGCCAGTTCCCCATCGTCCTCGAGACGTACCGCGAGTGCCTGCGCGACGTCCTCGACGTCCCGGGGACCGCCGAGCTGCTGCGCCAGCTCCACCGCCGCGAGATCTCGCTCGTCCCCGTCGAGACGCTGCGCCCGTCGCCGTTCGCGAGCTCGCTCCTCTTCGACTACGTCGCGACGTACATGTACGAGGGGGACACGCCGAACGCGGAGCGCCGCGCGGCCGCGCTCTCCCTCGACCGCGACCTCCTGCGCGAGCTGCTCGGCCAGGACGAGCTGCGCGACCTCATCGACGTCGACGCCCTCGCCCAGGTCGAGGCGGACCTGCAGCACACGAGCGACCGCACCCGCGCGGCGACCCGCGACGAGATCGCCGACGTCCTGCGGCGGGTCGGCGACCTGTCCGACGCGGAGGTGGCGGCGCGCGTCCACGAGGGCGTCGACGTCGGCGAGGCGCTGCGCGTGCTCGCCGACGAGCGCCGGGCCGTCCGCCTGCGGATCGGCGGCGAAGAGCGCTGGATCGCCGCCGACGACGCCGGGCTCTACCGCGACGCGCTCGGGACGGTCCCGCCCGGCGGGCTGCCCGGCGCGTTCCTCGAGGACGTCCCCGACGCGCTGGGCCGGCTGCTCGACCGCTACGCGCGGACGCACGGGCCGTTCACGACGCACGAGGTGCGCGCGCGGTACGCGCTCGGCGCGAGCGTCGTCGAGTCCGTGCTCGGCGGCCGCGAGCGCGACGGCGGGATCGTGCGCGGCGAGCTGCGTCCGGGCGGCGGGACCGAGCGCGAGTGGTGCGACGCCGACGTCCTGCGGCGCCTGCGGCGCGCGTCGCTCGCCGCGCTGCGCAAGGAGATCGAGGCCTCCGACCAGCGGGCGCTCGGGCGCTTCATGCCGAGCTGGCACGGCATCGACCGCCACCCGGCGGCCGGCGCGGGCATCGACCGGCTCCGCGAGATCCTCGTCCCGCTGCAGGGCGGCCCGATCCCGGCGGAGATCTGGGAGTCCGACGTGCTCCCGCGACGCGTCGGGGCGTACTCGCCGACCTGGCTCGACCAGCTGTGCGCGAGCGGCGAGGTCGTGTGGGTCGGGGCAGGGTCGCTCGGCCGCCGCTCGGGCCGGGTCGCCCTCTACTTCCGCGAGGACGCCGCCGCCATCGGGCCGCCCGGGCTGCGCGAGACGACGGGCGAGCGGCCGGAGGGGCCCGTCCACGACGCGCTGCGCGCGCGCCTCACGACATCCCCGGCGTTCTTCACCGACCTGCTCGCGGACGCCGATCCGGCGCTGCCGGCGGAGGAGCTGCAGGACGCGCTCTGGGACCTCGTGTGGGCCGGCGAGGTGACGAACGACGCGTGGGCGCCGCTGCGCGCGCCGCGGCTCACGCTCGCGCGATCCGACGCCGCGCGGGCGGCGCGCCGCGGTCAGCGGGCGGGGACGCGGTTCGCCTCGCGGCGGGTCGGGGCGCAGGCGGGCGTCGTCGGGCGCTGGGCGCTCACGGCGCCGCTCTTCGCGGCGACGGGCGAGACCGTCGACCCACGCGCGCGGCGCCGCACCGTCGCCGAGCTGCTCCTCGAGCGCCACGGGATCGTCACGCGCGAGCACGTCGCCGCGGAGGGGATCGCCGGCGGCTTCAGCGCGCTCTACGACGTCTTCGGCGACCTCGAGACGCTCGGCGTCTGCCGTCGCGGCTACTTCGTCGAGGGTCTCGGCGGAGCGCAGTTCGCGCTCCCCGGCGCGGTCGAGCGCCTGCGATCGCAGCGCGACGACGAGGAGGCGCCGCCGCTCGTCCTCGCCGCGACCGACCCGGCGCAGCCCTACGGCGCCGTGCTGCCGTGGCCGAAGCGCGGCGGCGCCGGGGAGGCCGAGGACGCACGCACCGCGCGACGACCGTCGCGCGTGCGCGGCGCGACCGTCGTCCTCGCAGGCGCCGAGCCCGTCCTCCACGTCGAGAAGGGCGGCCGGGGCCTCCTCACGCTCGTCGACGCGCACGACGCGCGGCTGCGCCCGGCGCTCGCCGAGCTCGCGCGCTGGGTGACGGGGGGCCGGGGCCGCCGCCTCTCCCTGGAGCGGATCGACGGGCTGCCGATCATCGGCCACGAGCTGGAGCCCGCGGTGATCGAGGCGGGCTTCCGCCAGGGCCCGAAGGCCCTCACCCTCAGCGCCTGAGCTCAGCCGCGCTTCACGCGCGGGTTCATGACCCCGGCGGGATCGAGGGCCGCCTTCACGCGCTCGTGGGCGGCGACGGCGGCGGGCGACCACTGCTCCGCGAGCCAGCCCGCCTTCAGCAGGCCGAGGCCGTGCTCACCGGTCACCGTCCCGTCGAGGTCGAGCGCCATGCGGAAGAGGTCCCGGGCCGCCGCGTCGGCGCGACCCCGCTCGGTGTCGTCCCGCGGGTCGAGGAGGAACGTCGAGTGGAGGTTGCCGTCGCCCGCGTGCCCCCACGAGCACGCCTCGAGGTCGTGCCGGGCGCCTATCTCGAGCGTCCCCTCGACGGCGTCGGCGAGCCGCTCGACGGGCACCGCGATGTCGTCGCTGAGCTTGCCGCCGCGCACCGAGGCGACCGCGATCGAGACGCCGTCGCGCCACCGCCACAGCTCCCGCGCATCGGGCCGCAGCACCGTCCCGCCGCCCTCGGCGAGCGCCTCGGCGACATCGGCGACGTCGTCCTCGTGCGTGTCGACCTCGGCGACGAGGAGGAACCCGGGGTCGTCGGGCAGCTCGCCGGGGAAGGTCCCGGCCGCGGCCCGCAGCGCCCCGCCGTCGAGGAACTCGACGACCGAGGGCACGACCCCGCACGCGAGGACGGCGTCGAGCGCCTCCTGGCCCGCCCTCGGGTCCCGGTAGACGCCGGCGAGCGGGATCTCCACGCGCGGGGCGGGCATGAGGCGCAGCCAGACGGCGGTGACGATGCCGAGCGACCCCTCGCTCCCGGTGAGCAGACCGGCGAGGTCGTACCCGGCGACGTCCTTGCGCGTCGGCCCGCCGACCGAGATGAGGTCCCCCGTCCCGAGGACCGCCTCGACCCCGGTCACCCAGGCGCGGGTCACGCCGTACTTGAAGCAGTGCGGCCCGCCGGCGTTCGTCGCGACGTTGCCGCCGATGTGCGACTGCTCGGCCGCCCCGGGATCGACGGGGAAGCGCAGCCCGGACTCCCGCGCGAGGCGCTGGACCGTCTGCGTCGTCACCGCCGCCTCGACGTGGGTCCGCCACTGCAGCGGGTCGAAGGCGCGGACGCGGCGGAGGCGCTCGACCGAGACGACGACCGAGGCGGGGTCCTGCGGCACGCACCCGCCGGAGAAGCCGGTCCCACCGCCCCGCGGGACGACGGGCACCCCCCGCTCGGCGCACCACGCGACGACGGACGCGACCTCCTCGGGCGAGCCGGGCCGCACGAGCGCGCTCGCGACGCCGGTCACGCCTGCATAGGCGCTCGCGTCGGCGAGGTCCGCCGGCGGCGGGTCGGCGACGACGTGCTCGGAGCCGACGAGCCCTGCGAGGTCCGCGGCGACGGCGGGGGCGGACGGGGCCATCTCGTCACCGTAACGCGTGCCGTCCGTACCCTCGGTGCAAGCGCATGCCCGAGGGCGACACGATCCACTACGCGGCGCACCGCATCCGCCCGATCCTCGAAGGGACCGTTCCCGAGGAGATCCTCACGCCGCACCCCCGGTTCGGCGCCGACCGCTGGCCGGAGCGGCTCGCCGGGCGCGCCGTCCACGCGGTCGAGGCGCACGGCAAGCACCTCTTCCTCCGCTTCGAGGGCGAGCTCGTCATCCACTCGCACCTGCGCATGACCGGCTCGTGGGGGACCTACCGGCAGGGGCAGCGCTGGCGCCGCTCGCCGCGACGCGCGTGGCTCGTCCTCCGCGCGCGGGGGCACGAGGTCGTCGAGTTCGACGGCCCGGTGCTCGAGCTCATGACCGAGGGACGCGCCCGCTTCGACCAGCGGATCGCCGCGCTCGGCCCGGACGTCTGCGGCGAGGACTTCGACGAGGGCCGGTACCTCCGCCGCCTGCGCGAGGACGACCCGACGCGGCCGATCGGGGAGGCGCTCCTCGAGCAGCGGACGGTCGCCGGCATCGGGAACATCTGGAAGAGCGAGGCCTGCTGGGAGGCGCGCGTCGACCCGCGACGGCGGACCGGCGAGGTGACCGACGACGAGGCGCTGGCGCTCGTGCGCGGCGTCCGGCCCCGCATGAGGGAGTCCGCGCGCTCGGGGTCCGGCGGACGCGACGCGCGGGTCTACCACCGCGAGGGCCGGCCGTGCCGGCGCTGCGGCACGCCCGTCGTGGCCGGCCGCCAGGGCGACGACAACCGCACGACGTACTGGTGTCCCGGCTGCCAGCAGTGACCTTGCGCACGGAACCGACCCGCGCACGGTCTATCTTTGACCGGTGACCATCTCCAGGGGGTCATCGGGGCCGGCGATCCGACGGCGCATGCGGCGCGTCGGCCACAAGGGCGCCCACCACCTCGCGCACGGGAACACGTCCGAGAGCTTCGACGCCGCCCTCTCGCTCGGCGTCGACATGATCGAGTTCGACGTCCTTCCCGAGAATCGCGACGGCACGGGCGAGCTCCTCCTCGCCCACGACTACGAGGACGCCGCGGCGCGCACGCCGCTCACGCTCGACGAGGGCCTCGCGCACCTCGCGGCCTCGGCGTTCGCCGCCGTCGAGCTCGACGTGGACATGAAGCTGCCCGGCTACGAGGAGCGGATCGTCGCGGCGCTCCGCACCCACGGGCTCGCGGAGCGCTCGCTCGTCTCGACGATGGAGACGGTCTCGCTGCCGCGGATGCGCGCGCTCGCGCCGGAGGTCCGGCTCGGCTGGTCGGTCCCTCGCGTCCGCCGCGACTACCTCGCGCATCCGGCGACGAAGCCGCTCGCCTACGCCGCGATCGGCTACCTGCGCCGGACCCTCCCTCCCCGCCTCGGGGCGGCGCTGCGCGCCGGCGAGATCGACGCGGTGATGTCGCACTGGTCGCTCGTCACCCCCCGGTTCGCCCGTGCGATCCGCGCGGCGGGCGGCGAGCTCTACGTGTGGACCGTCGACGAGGCGCCGCGCATCCAGCACCTCGAGCGCCTCGGCGTCGACGGGGTCATCACGAACGACCCGCGGCTCTTCGGCGCCCCCGTCGCGAGCTGAGAGCCACCCGACCCGGCTCGCTGACGCAGCGCGCCTCTCGCAAGGGGCTCTCAGCGGACGACGCAGGTCGCGGCGCTGGCGCCCGGGGGGTCCGCGCCGAGCGTGTCGCCGTGGCCGCCCGTCGTGCGCCGGCGGGCCCGCCGCACGACCTCGCCGCGGCGCCGCCACTCGTAGAGGACGAGGCCGCGCAACCGGGAGGAGCCCGCTCGCGGCGGCTCGATCTCGAAGTCGCGCCCGGTCTCGCGCGCCTTCACGCGGGCGTGACCGAGGGAGATCCACCCGCTGTCGCCGCCCTCGCCGACGCGACGCCAGTCGCCGTCGCCCGTGCGGTACTGGAGGACGATGCGGACGTGCATGCGCTCCGCGCGGTGGCCGCTCCCGGCCATGGAGACGCGGATGCCGACGACGTCCTCGCGGCTGTCGGTGTCGCAGACGTTCACCGTCGCCCAGAGGAGGCCCCGGTCGATCGCCGCCGCGGCCGTGGAGGGAGCCGCGAGGGAGGCCGCCGCGGTGAGGACCGCGAGCGCTCCCACCCCCGCGTGTGGACGGCGCGTCGGCACTTCACGAAGATACGTGATGGATCGCCGAGAGCGTCGTAGTTGATGCATGGGCGAGACCCTCACGATGACGCTCCCGGACGCGAGCGACGCCGACGGCGCGGCCCTCTCCTTCGAGGACCTCTACCGCGAGTGCGCACGAGACCTCTACGCCTACGTCGCGTCGCTCGTCTCTGACCGCGCGACGGCGGAGGACGTCACGGCCACGGCGTTCGAGCGCGCCTACCGCAAGCGGCGCCGGTACGACCGCCGCCGCGGGTCACCGCGCGCGTGGCTGTTCGGCATCGCCCGCCACGCGGCGCTCGACGAGCTGCGCCGGCGCGGACGGACGGCCGCGCTCGTCGTCGAGCCCGACGATCCGTCCGCGGGCGCGGCGTTCGCGCACGTCGAGGGGGAGCCCGCGGAGGAGGCCGCGCGCCGCGCCACCGTCCGCGCCGCGCTCGCCGCTCTCGCGCCGCGGGAGCGCGAGCTCATCGCCCTGAAGTTCCACGCCGGTCTCTCGAACGCGGAGATCGCCGACGTCCTGGACATCTCCGAGACGAATGCCGGAACCCGCGTCCACCGTGCCCTCACGACCCTTCGGAAGGCCTGCTCATGATCCGCCGACCGCACCGCGACGAGCCGCTCGACCCCGCCGTCGCCGCCGATCTCGAGGAGCTCGAGGCCGCCCTCGCCGGCGCCCCCGGCGCCGATCCCGCGCTCGCCGCCCTCGTCCGCGACGTGCGCGCCGAGACCCCGCTGCCGGACGACGCCTTCGCCCGCGACCTCGACGAGCGCGTCGCCGCGGGCTTCCCCCGCGCGAGCCGCCGCGAGCGGCTCGCCGGGCTGACGACCCGCCTGCAGGGCCGCCTCGCCTGGCGTCCGGCCCTCGCGGTCGCCGCCGCCGCGCTCCTCGCGCTCGTCGTCGCGCTCTCCGCGCTGCCCGAGACCGACGAGGCGACCCGCACGGACTCCGGCGAGACCGTCCTCTCGACGCCTGCGCCCGCCGAGGGCCCCGCCGGCCGCGAGGAGGGCGGCGCCCTCGCCGCACCGCAGGCGGACGCCGTGGAGCCCGGGATCGCGCCGGTGCCGCCCGTCCCCGGCCCGGAGCCGGTCCCGCTCGACGGTCCGCGGTACGTCGAGCGGTCCGCCGACCTCGCGCTGCGGACCGAGCCCGACCGCGTGCAGGAGGTCGCCGACGGCGTCGTGCGCGTGACGAAGGGCCTCGGCGGCGTCGTCGCGTCGTCCCGCATCGCGGGTCGAGACGACGGCGGAGAGGCGACGTTCGACCTCCGCGTGCCGACGGAGAGCCTCGACCGGGCGGTCACGGAGCTCTCGGCCCTCGCCTCCGTCTCGCGCCTCCAGGAGGCGACGACCGACGTCACCGGCGCGTTCGTCTCCGCCGAGGACCGGCTCGAGGACGCGCGCGACGAGCGCGACGCCCTGCTTCGCGCGCTCGAGCGCGTCGACTCCGACCGCGAGGCCGCGCGTCTCCGGGAGCAGCTGCGCGACACCCGGGCGGAGATCGCCCGCGCCGAGGCGGAGCTGCGCACTCTCCGCACGCGGAGCGAGAGCGCGCGGATCTCGGTGAGCGTCGCCGGCTCCCCGTCGGGCGACGACGGGGGCGGGACCGCTCCCGGCCCGTGGACGCCGGGGGATGCGGCCGACGACGCGCTGCGGGTCCTCGAGGTCGTCGCGGGCGTCGCGATCGTCGCCGCGGCGGTCGTCGCCCCGCTCGCCCTCGTCGGGCTCCTCGCCGCCCTCGCGGCGCGTCTGGCGGGGCGGCGCAGGCGGGAGCGCGCACTGGACGGCGCGGCGACGTGAGGCCGGCCGGGTAGGATCGCCGCGTGGCGGTCGCTCAGCTCCTCTCGTCGGTCCCGGTCTTCGAGACCCTCGCCGAGGGCGATCTCGAGCGCATCGCGGACGTCGCCGTGCCGCGTCGCTTCGCCGCGCACCAGGTCATCTTCCGCGAGGGCGACACCTCGGACACGTGCTACGTCGTCGAGTCCGGCCATGCCCGCGCGATCCGCGAGCACGCGGACGGCCGCATCATCGCCCTCGCGCACTTCGGCCCCGGCGACATCTTCGGCGAGCTCGCGATGTTCGACGACGAGCGCCGCTCGGCCACCATCGAGACCCTCGACGAGGTCGAGGCGCTCGCGATCCTCGGCGCCGACATGCGGCGTCTCATCAAGGAGCACCCCGACATCGGGGTGAAGCTCGTCGTCTCCCTCGGCCGGCGCCTGCGCGAGGCGAACGAGCGGCTCGCCCGCCAGTCGTTCCAGACGGTCCAGAGCCGCGTCGCCGAGGTGCTCGTGCGTCTCGTCGCCCAGGCGCAGCGCGAGGGAGCGCAGGACGCCGACGTCCTCATCCGCGCGACCCAGGCCGACATCGCCCAGCTCGCCGGCTCCTCGCGCGAGTCCGCGAGCCGCTTCCTCGCCGTGCTCGAGCGAGCGAGCGTCGTCACGCAGGGGCGCGCCCGGATCACGGTCCACGACCCCGACGCCCTCAAGGGCTACATCTACTGATGGCCTGGAGGCGCGGCTAGATGCCGGCGGAGTTCTCGGCCGGCGGCGTCGTCGTCCGCGACGGGCAGTGCGTCGTCATCGTCCCGACGCGGCGCGCCGCGGACGGCTCGAAGGTGCTCGCGCTGCCGAAGGGGCACCCCGACGCGGGCGAGACCGCCGAGGAGGCGGCCCTCCGCGAGGTGCGCGAGGAGGCGGGCGTCGACGCGGACCTCCGCGAGCGCCTCGGCGAGGTCCGCTACTGGTATCAGCGCGACGGCAAGCGGATCGCGAAGGTCGTCGAGTTCTTCCTCCTCGACTACCGATCGGGGGACTGCGCGGACCACGATCACGAGGTCGAGGACGCCCGCTGGGTGCCGCTCGAGGAGGCCGCGAGGGCCCTCACGTACGAAGGCGAGCGCAAGATGGCCGAGAAGGCCATGCAGGTCGTGCGCGCCACTCAGTAGGGTGCGTCCACGATGCAGGTGCTCAACTTCTACTCGACGATCTTCGCCGACCAGCTCAAGCGGGGCCGGAAGACCGCGACGATCCGACTTGGCGACAAGTCCCACAAGTACCGCAAGAACCAGGCGGTGCTCGTGACCATCGGGTACCAGCATTCCCCGCGGGAGAAGATCTTCGAGGCGGTCATCGACCAGGTCGAGGTCAAGCGCGTGAAGGACCTCACGCCGCGGGACATCGAGCACGACAACCCCGAGTTCCGCCGCCACGAGGAGATGATCCACTTCCTCGAGCAGATCTACGGGAAGGCCGTGACGATGGACGACGTCGTGACCGTCGTGCGCTTCTCCCAGATCATCGAGAACCCCCCGACGTTCACCGATCGCCTCCACGGCATCGGCGGCGCGCAGAACTAGCTGTAAGTCCCGAGCAGGTTGTTCAGCCGTTGGACGGGTGGTTGTCGGCCG